>JBBRIM010000330.1:0-2422 GCA_038221095.1 Candidatus Limnocylindrales bacterium | reverse complement strand
CGCCGCTTCGTCCGGGACCTGGCTCAAGGGATAGCTGGCAAGGTCCGGACCGGGGTCTTCGTTGATCGAACCCTTCGCCGACGTGGCCCAGCCACCCAGATAGATGGCTTCGATCCCCATCCGCTTCATCACCACGGCCTGGCCGGGTGAGTACGGCCCGAACGTCGTGATCTGGCGCTGCTGGTCGAACAACTCGCGAAGGCGGGCGTAGAACCCTTCGGCTGCAGTCCGGGCGACGGTGTAGTCCGGCTGGATCGTGCCTTGCTGGGCGGCTACCTCACGGGCGGTGTGGAGACGGACGATGCCATCGAACCGGGCTTGAGCCAGCCAGTCGCGCACCGCCGCGACCTGCGTCTCGAATGCGTTCGCCTCGGGGCTGCCTGGCATCGCCTGCTTGGGAGTAGCGAGCGTCATTCGTTCTCGTGGTCTCTGAGGCAATCGTCAGGACACTCGCATGCCGAGAGGAAGCTGTATTCGTACGGTGCGGGGATGGCGATAGCGCCGCGGTCTCGCTCGAGACGGCCGTGGATCCAACGGAGGGGAGGCTCCGCGGCACTGGCCCGGCCGGCGGGGTATCCGAGTTTCAGTTGAAGTTCCATGGCGGGTCGTCCTTTCAATAGCGCTGCGGCGACCATACGACGTCAGCGACCATCAGTCCAATCGAAGGTGCAGTATTCTGTGATCGACAGAACTGATCAGAAAGGCCGTGCCGTGCTCCTTGCCCATCTAGAAGGAATGATCGAGATCGCCCGGCTCGGGAACATGCGGCGTGCGGCCGATGCCCTGTCGATCAGCCAGCCGGCGCTGACAGCGCGCGTCCAGGCGCTCGAAGCGGAGCTCGCCGCTCCGATCTTCCTGCGGACGCACAGGGGCATGGTCCTGACCCCCGCGGGTCGGGCATTTCTGCCGCATGCTGAGCGCGCCATCGAGGCAATCCGGAGCGGCACGTCACTCGTTCGCGAGCTCGAATTCGGCGTCATCGGGGAGCTGGGGCTCGCGGTCGCTCCCGCCGTCAGTGCCTATGTGCTACCAGAGCTCCTCGCTCGCTTCACTCAGCGTCACCCGGACGTCCGCCTGCGCGTACGCACTGGGCACTCGGAGGAGATTCTCGACCTCGTTGCGCGCGGAGAGGTGGAGCTCGGCATCGTTCGCAACCTCCGCGACGCGCGGGTCATGAGCCGTCCGCTGTACGAGGACGAGCTCGTCCTCATCGCCCGACCAGACCATCCGTTTGGGATGGCGGGCGGGATCGATGTGTCGGAGATCAAGCACGCACAGCTGATCCTGTTCGACCGGACGTCGAGCTACTACGACCTGACGAACGCGATGTTCCGTGCCGCCGGGGTGGTCCCTCGTGGCGTCACCGAGGTTGACAACATCGAGGCGGCGAAACGCATGGTCGAACGAGGGCTCGGCGTGGCCCTGCTCCCCGGTACCGCAATCGCCGACGCGCTGGCATCTGGCTCGGTTCGGGAGGTCGCGCTCGGCGGTGTGACCACGATCCGGCGGCAGATCGTCGCCGTCGAGCGGCTGGGTTCGCGCCCGACAACGCCATTCCTGACGACCCTGTGGGGTCTTCTCGAGCGAATCCCGGAGCTCATTCCGCGGGCGCTGCCGACTCCGGCCTGAGCCAGGCCAGCAGTGCTGGGGGCGGACCTATCGCTGCCGAGGAGCCTCTGCCCTCAGGGCCTTTCCCGCCGATCCGGGACCCGACCGATGGGCGGACGAGCGTCGCTCTCGATACGCAGCAATCCGCTCGGTGAGTACGGGCCGGAGGCGTACAGCCAGGATGGCGATGACAAGCACGATGATCTGGGCATAGACCGTGGAGATGACGAACTGCAGGATGGACAAAGATCCACCGAGCAGAACGGCTGCAACCACGAGGCCGCGCAGCGAGCCCTGGCCACCGAGGATGACCACCAGGAACGAGTTCACCAGGAACAGCAGCCCGAATTGTGGGTCGAGCGTATTGATGGGGGCAAGCAGCGCCCCGGCGAGCCCTGCGATTCCCGATCCGATGGCAAACAGCGCCGCTCGCATGACTCCAACATTGATCCCCATCGTCTCGGCGAGAGCGGGGTTGCGCACCGTGGCTCGGGCGTGCAGACCGAAGTCGGTCCTGGCCAGGATCACCGAAATCAATGCAATGAGTGCCATCGTGGCGATCACCACGACCAGGCGCCACAAGGGCACGTTGAAGCCTGCGACCTCGAACGACCCGCCGATGGCATCGTGCACGCTCCTGGGGTTGGCGGAGTACATCAGCTGCACGACCTGGCGGATGATCACCGCCAGCCCGAAGGTTGCCAGCAGCGAATCGAGCGGTCGGTCGTACAGCGATCGGAGGATGCCGCGCTCCATCAGCATCCCGATGATCCCGGCTGCCACTGGCGCCAGGACGATGCCGAGCACCACGTTC
>JBBRIM010000329.1:0-2432 GCA_038221095.1 Candidatus Limnocylindrales bacterium | reverse complement strand
GCAAGGGCCACGGGGCGACGGGCGCGGTCACCCTCCTCCAGAGCGACATCGACGACTGGCGGATCAGCTTCATCGATACCGGGCTGAATGCCAACATCGGCGAGCGCCTCAGGGCCGTTCGCTCGTATGTCGCCGACGACGAGATCTTCCTGGCCAACTACGGCGACGTGGTCACCGATGCGCCGCTCGATACGTTCATCGCGGACTTCCAGAAGCGGGACAAGCTGGCCGCGTTCATCTCGGTCCGGCCGACCAGCTACTCGTTCCACGTCGTCCGCTTCGGCGAGGACGGCCTGGTCGCCGGGCTGGATGACGTCCGGTCATCGGACCTCTGGATCAACGGCGGGTTCTTCATCTTCCGGCGCGAGATCTTCGACTACCTGCGGCCCGGCGAGGAGCTGGTCGAGGCGCCGTTCGCCCGGCTGATTGCCGAGAACAAGCTGATCAGCTATCGCTACGACGGCTTCTGGGCCCCGATGGACACGCTCAAGGACGTCCAGACGCTGGAGGCCCACTACGAGAGCGGCCGGGCCCCCTGGGCGCTCTGGCAGCGCGACCGCGCCCCCGAGGGCTGACGATGCTCTACCTGGGCTTGCCCGTCCCCGCCGATCGCCCACTGCGCGTGCTGGCCCTGGGCGCCCATCCCGACGATATCGAGATCGGCGCCGGCGGGACGCTCATCCGGCTGCTCGAGGAACGGCCGGCGACCGAGCTCCAGTGGGTCGTCCTGGGGGCAACCCCGGCCCGGGCGGCCGAGGCGCGTGCCGGAGCCAACGCGATCGGCGGCGCCGCCGCCAAGCTGGAGATCGTGGTTGGCGACCTGCCCGACGGTCGATTCCCGGCCCACTACGACCAGCTCAAGGACCAGGTCGAGGCGCTCAAGGCCGGCCAGCCGGACCTGGTCCTGGTGCCCCGCCTTGAGGATCGCCACCAGGATCACCGGCTGCTCGCTGAGGTCGCCTGGCAGACCTTCCGCGACCACCTGCTGTGGGAGTACGAGATCCCCAAGTACGAGGGCGATCTGGGTGCGGCCAATGTCTACGTGCCCCTGACCGACGCCCAGCTCGGGGCCAAGCTGGCTGTTCTCAACGCGGCGTTCCCGTCCCAGCACGGCCGGCACTGGTTCAGCGACGAGACGTTTCGGGCGGTGCTCCGCCTGCGCGGCATCGAATCAAATGCCCCGGCCGGATGGGCCGAGGCATTCGTCGCGCGCAAGCTGGTGTTCTAGACCGGCCGCTCAGCCCCGCCGGCGGGATCCGTTCGAAACCGTATGGCTGAGGCCATGGCGCCGGACGAGCCCACCCGGATCCACGATCACCCGGCAGGCATCCAGCCAGGTTGGATCGAAGCCGGGCTGGAGGACGTGCAGGATGGCCGCGTCGTACTCGGCGGCCGGCTCGACCGTCGCCTGGAGGACCGTGCCATCGCGCAGCCGGACGGCCGGCACGAGATTGTCGGCGTACTCGACGATCGCTTCGCGGTCGATCAGCTCGGCCATGATCTCGAGGGCCGGTGATTCGCGGACATCCTCGACGCCCCCCTTGTAGGCCGCGCCGACAACCAGGATCCGGGCGCCCCGGATGCCCCGTCCCACCGACGACAGGGTGGCCACGATCTGGTCCACGATGCGGGTGGGTCGGACGGCGATGTCGTTCATGGCCTGCTCGATCAGGGGCGTGCTGACCCGGGCGGCCCGGGCTGCCCACAGCAGGTAGTGCGGATCGCACGGGATGCAGTGGCCGCCCACACCGGTCCCCGGGTGGAAGGCCATGAACCCGTAGGGCTTGGTCGAGGCCGCGGCGACCACTTCACCGGCATCCACCGAGAAGGCCCGGCTGATCTCGCCGATCTCATTGGCCAGGGCGATGTTGACCGCGCGGAAGGTGTTCTCGTAGAGCTTGGTCAGCTCGGCGGTCTCGGGTGAGCTGACCAGGTGGACCGTGCGGGTCATCTCGCCCACGATCTCGGCCGCCCGTCGAGCGCATTCGTCGGTCATCCCGCCGATCACCCGGGGCACGACTTCCTGAGGGTGGGTCACGTTGCCCGGGTCGATCCGCTCCGGGCTGAAGGCCACGAAGATGTCCCGGCCAATCTCGAAGCCGCGGGCGGCCAGGGGCGCCGCCAGCATGGCCCGGGTCGAGCCGACGTAGGTGGTGCTGGTCAGGATGATCGTCTGGCCGACCGTGGCATGCTCCACGACCGCGCGGCAGGCCGATTCCAGGATGCGCAGGTCGGGGACCAGGTGTTCGTCAACCGGCGTAGGCACGCAGATCACGATCGCCCGGGCAGCGGACATGGCAGCCGGGTCGGACGACAGCGCAAGGGCGTCTCCGCGCAGGGACTCGGTCAGCCGGCGGGCATCCTCGGGGACCAGGTCCACGCGCTCGGCGCGGATCGAGACCAGGCGGTCCTCGCTGATGTCGATTCCCAGC
>JBBRIM010000328.1:0-2453 GCA_038221095.1 Candidatus Limnocylindrales bacterium | reverse complement strand
TCGGCGGTCTCATAGGCGCCGTGGGCCTTCTCGGCCTCGTTCAGGAGCGCCTCGATGCGAGGTGCGTCGCGGCTGCCTGATTCCGTCATCGTTCGCTCGACCTCCGGTGGTTGGACTTTGTGCAGCTCGCGCAGGTGCCCCCGATGCTGAGGTGCGAAAGGTCGATCTCGAAACCCAGGTTCTCGCGGAATGCATGGACGGTCCGGGCGGCATCGTCCGGAGAGATCTCCCAGCTCTGGCCGCAGCTCGAGCAATGGAGGTGGCCGTGGGCCTCCGCAGGCCGGATCTGGAACTCCTCGCGGCCATCGCGACCATGGGCGTGTTGCACCACGCCCAGGTCCTCGAGCACGCGCAGGGTCCGGTAGACGGTCGACGGGGTGGTTGCCGGGTCGAGCGAGCGACACCGGTCGACAAGCTCGCTGCCGGTGATGTGCCCGTCGGTCGACTTGATGGCCTCGAGAACGATCCGCCGCTGGGGCGTCCAGCGCATGCCTGCACGACGGAGATCGTCGCGAACGGCCTCCGCAGTGGCGCCTGTTGATGATCCGAGCGCACCCATCGGGCGAAGGATACTCTTGCAACGCATTGCAATAAGGCGCGAGGAGGTTCCGGTGGGCGAGGCGCTCGGGCTGCTGATCACGGCGCTCGTTCTCGGCCTGCGCCACGGGATCGACTGGGACCACATCGCGGCCATCACCGACATCACGAGCACGACCGCCGCGGGGGAGTCGGCAGAGGCGGGCCACGAAGTCCATCACCTCGCCGGCGCGCCCGGCCACCCGCATGGCGGACCGGAGGAGCTCGACGTCCACGCCGGCGCAGAGGGGGGAGCCCACGCGCACGCCGGCCCGCACGAGCACGAGCCAATTGCCGTCAGCCGCGCGGTCCTCGTCACGGAGCAGCGCCGCGCGATCCTGCTCGGCACGCTCTATGCCCTCGGCCATGCGCTCGTCGTCGCCATCCTCGGCGTCGCTGCGCTGGTCTTCGGCGCGATCCTGCCGGACTGGGTCGACCCGATCATGGGTCGTGTCGTCGGCATCACGCTGATCGTGCTCGGGGTCTGGGTCTTCTACTCCCTCTACGCCTATGCACGCCACGGGCAGGAGTTCCGACTGCGAAGCCGCTGGATGCTGGTCTTCTCCTCCGTCCGCTACGGCTGGCGGTGGCTGCGCGCTCGCCTCCACGGCCACGATCACGTCGATCCGGTCGAAGCCAGCAGCTACGGCCCGAAAACCGCCTTCGGGGTCGGGATGATCCACGGCGTCGGCGCCGAGACCGGCAGCCAGGTCCTGATCATCGCCGCGGTCGGGGGGGCCTCGACCGTGGGCCTCGGCATCCCGATGATGGTCGCCTTCATCGTCGGCCTGCTGATCTCGAACTCGGTCATCGTCGTTGTCACGGCAACGGGCTTCGTCGCCAGCCAGCTGCGCCAGCGGATCTATGTCGTCGTGGGCGTCATCGCAGGCCTCTTCAGCCTCGTGATCGGCTTCCTGTTCCTGTTCGAGGCACAGGGCGTCCTGCCGGACATCCGGCTGTTCTGATCGAGGACCCCAAGGGCATCACCCCTGGGAGGCCGCGAAGAGGTCCCATTCGCCGGGGACGCCGCGCAGCTCGACGCTCCCCAGTGGCTCGAAGGCGAGATCGGAACCCGTCGCGAGATCGCGGACCGTCCGTGTCACCACGACCTGGCCACTCGCTGCGGCGGTGAGCACACGGGAGGCGATGTTGACGGCGATGCCGCCGATGTCGTCGCCACGGACCTCGACCTCGCCCGCATGGATCGCAGCCCGGAGCTGCAGCCCGAGGCGCCGCGCGCCGCTGCCGAGGCCGAGCGCGCATCGAAGCGCGCGGGTCGGCGTGTCGAAGCGAGCGAGGATCCCGTCACCCGTCCACTTCACGAGCTGACCACCCCAACGCCGCACCTCTGTCCGGGCGGCTTCATCGTGCCGGTCCAGCAAGCGCCGCCATTCGCGATCGCCCACGGCCGCGGCGCGGCCGGTCGAATCAACGATGTCCGTGAACAGGACCGTCGCGAGCACCCGGTTCGTGGCCTCCATCGCATGCAGGGCCTCAACCTGGTCGTCCGTCCATGAATACGCCGCGTTGGCGTCGGCCGCCGTGCTGGCGATACCCGAGGACCGCTCGTAGCGCAGGAAGACGACGCCCGACGGGGTCGTCTCCGTCGACAGCAGCCGCAGCCGCCTGAGCTCCGCTTCGTCGCGGAAGAGGCGCTTCCCGCTCCCGAGGACGATGGGGAACAGGACGATCCGGAGCTCGTCCACGAGGTCCAGGTCCAGCAGCTCGTCCACCAGGTCGGCGCTGCCATAGACCATGAGATCGCCACCAGCCTGCGCTTTCAGGCGGCGCACCTCTTCGCCGAGGTCGCCGCGCAGGATCACGGTGTTCGCCCAGTCGCTGCCCTGCAGCGTTTTCGAGACCACGTACTTCGGCAG
>JBBRIM010000327.1:0-2454 GCA_038221095.1 Candidatus Limnocylindrales bacterium | reverse complement strand
GGTCTGGCACGATGTCCGGATCCACGCCGGTCCGTACGTGCTCGAGGCCCGGATGCCCAGCCTGCCCGGCTTCGATCCGGCCCGTGCGCTGGCCCGCCCAACGGGGTCATTCGTGCTCCTGAGCGACGTCCGGATCGGACTCGGCGGAAGGCCCGGCGATGGCGTCGATGTCCATGACCGGGCGTGGGTGAACCGCTATGCGGTTGAACGGGTCGAGAGCGACCTCGAGCTGGGCTTCTTCTTCCCGGGGGCCGTGTCGGCCGTGATCCGGGGGTTCACGACGGGGTCCGAACCGGGCGACGCGGCTGAACCGGGCGATCCGATCGAGAGCGAGTCAGGGGCCCTGGAGTCCGGCCAGGACTGAATCCGGCCGGGCGTTCGAAGCGCCGGCTGGTGCGCCGTGGCGACAATCCGGACGAACGGCGCGAACCGCCGGGACCAACGCCGGGGCAGGGCATCTTCGCAACGGGCGGACGAGCCGCCATCATCATCGAGTGCCACTCTTCGGAGCCGCGCAGCCATGCTCGGCCTGACCCGCTCTGCCTCCACCGGCAGCCCCAGCTGCCGCCAGTGTGGCGCCGTTCAACCGGCCGCCGCCATCGGGTTCTGCCGGCGCTGCGGCATTCCCTGGGACAGCGCCCCTTCGGCCCAGGCCGAGCTCCCCTGCTGCCCGATCTGCTACCTGACCGTCGACGCCGACGGCCTCCTGGCCGCGCTGGCAGGCTCGCATCGGCGGCTGCCGATCGCCGATCACATCCTCGAGCACGAGCGCTACCCGGTCGGCGATGACGACTGGCTGGAGACGCTCCGGGTTGGCGATCGGATCCGGGTCGGACAGGGCTGGGCGCCGTTTGCCCTGGTTCGGCGTTACCTCGTGACGGGACTCCTCGATGGTGGGCGAGGCCGGTCATTCCAGCACGATGCGATCGTCACCGCGATCAGCCAGGTGGCCCGCTGGGGTACCGGCGAGATCGAGGTGTTTGCCGACCAGGACGACTGGCGCGAGGCCCGCCAGGCCGTCACCCAGCTGATGGAGCGCTACCACCGTCAACGGGCCTGACGTCCCCGGCCGGGGCAACCCCGGACCAACGGTCATTTGACAGAACGAACGTTCTGGGCGATCCTCATTCATGTCAACGCCCGAGCGGCGTCGCAGGTCAGAGCATCAGAACCTTTGCTCCCGCGACGCGCCAGGCACTCAACAGGTCCGCTCACACCCACCTATCCCGGGTTCGTTCGAGCGGTCAGAAACAAGGTCCATTCTCGATGCTTACCCGATCCTCAACTGCCGCAGCGCCGATGCGCGCCCAGGCGATGCGCCGAATGCGCCGCCGAACCGCGGCTGCTCATCCACTCTTCTGCTCAACCAATGGCTGCGCCACCCTGCTCCGGCTCGATTCGTCGACCGGTGTCGCGACCTGCCCGATCTGCGGGCTCAATCGCCGGGTCAACTGACCCGAACCGCTGCCCGCCGCGGCATGGGGCCGCGGAGCTGACCCGGCTCTGACCCGGCTCACGGGCGGGAACGGAGCGCACACGACCCGGCCGACGGGGCATCATCACCGCCATGACCAGTCGCAGCCTTGACCGCGCCCGCCTGACGACCCTGATGGATCGCGAGATCCGCCAGTTCCGAACCGATCACCCCCGCTCGCTCGCCCTGTTCGAGCGCGCCCAGGGGTCACTCCTCGCCGGCGTCCCGATGAACTGGATGGTCAAGTGGGCCGGTGGCTTCCCGATCTTCGTCGACCGGGCGTCCGGCGCCCACTTCAGCGACGTGGACGGACACGAGTACGTCGACTTCTGCCTGGGCGATACCGGCGCGATGGCCGGTCATGGTGCCGGTCCGACCGTCGCCGCCGTCGAGCGCCAGATCCACGGCCGCGGCATCACCCACATGCTGCCGACCGAGGACGCGGTCTGGTGTGGCGAGGAGCTCCAGCGCCGGTTCGGCCTCAAGTACTGGCAGTTCACCCTCACCGCCACTGATGCCAACCGTTTCGCGATTCGACTGGCCCGGATGGTCACCGGCCGCCCGAAGATCGCGGTCCACGACTTCTGCTACCACGGCTCGGTCGACGAGACGATCGCCACGCTCGCGCCGGACGGCCACGTCGAGGCCCGCGAGGGCAACATGGGCCCACCGGTCAATCCGGCCGTGACCACCCGGGTCGTGCCCTACAACGACCTCGCGGCTCTCGAGGCCGCGCTCAGCCATCTCGACGTGGCCGTCCTGCTGATCGAGCCGGCCCTGACCAACATCGGGATCGTCCTGCCCGAGCCGGGCTATCTCGAGGGCGTCAGGGAGCTCACCCGCCGGTACGGGACCCTCCTGATCATCGACGAGACGCACACGATCTGCGCGGGCCCCGGCGGCTACACCCGGGCGTTTGGACTCGACCCGGACATCCTTGTGATCGGCAAGACGATCGGCGGCGGGATCCCCGTCGGCAC
>JBBRIM010000326.1:0-2459 GCA_038221095.1 Candidatus Limnocylindrales bacterium | reverse complement strand
CGATCGAAACGCGGACGTTCTGCGGTTGGGCCCCCGGATCCCGCTGCCGGCCGGTTGCTCGACCAATCGTCGGGACCGCGCGGAATCCGGGTATCCGGAGCACGACCGCCCGGGGCTCCCCCACCAGCGGGCCGAAACTGGCCCCCGGCGGGGCGCTGGCCGGTCGGTCGCGGGCCGCTCGGCCGGCCGCCGCCGGCACCGCCGGGTCGCTGCCCGAGCGGACGGGGCGGCCCACCGCCGGTCGGACGGAACGAACTCGTCGTCGGCCGCGGTCGATCCGGTTTGACCCGCTTCGGGCGGGCCTTGGGGCTCTCGCCGTCAGCCATGGGTTGCCTCCAGTCGACGCCAGCGCTGGCCGTCGCGCGTGTCCTCGACGACGATCCCGCGCTCGGCGAGCTCGTCCCGGAGGCGATCGGATTCCGCCCAGTTCCGCGCAGTCCGCGCGGCGGCGCGTGCCTCGATGAGCGCCTCGGTCTCGGGCTCGAGACCGTCATCGACGGGCTCCGGCCCAACCCCGAGGACGCGGTCGAGATCGTGCAGGAAGGATGTCACGATTCGGGCATCGCCGGTGGACATCGTCCGGGCATCGATCCGGCGGTTGATCTCGCGGACGAGGTCGAACAGGACGGCCAGCGCCGGCGCGATATTGAGGTCGTCGTCCATCGCCCGCTCGAAGCCCACCCGGGCAGTCGCCAGGACCTCGGGCAGACCGGCGTCATCGGGTCCCACCTGCTGGTAGGCCGCCAGGGCTGCCAGGAGCGCATCGAAGCGCTCGAGGGCGGAGGCCGCCGCCCCGAGCGATGCCTCGGCGTAGTTCAGGGCCGCCCGGTAGTGGACCGAGATCAGGACGTAGCGCAGGGCCCGGGCCGAGACACCCCGCTCGAGCAGGTCGCCCACCCGTTCGATGTTGCCGGTCGATTTGGCCATCTTCGAACCGGCCATCTGGAGGTGGGCACAGTGCAGCCAGGTCTGGACGAAGGGCAGGCCCGTGGCCGCCTCGCTCTGGGCCAGTTCATCCTCGTGATGCGGGAAGATCAGGTCGACCGCGCCAGTGTGGATGTCGAAAGACGGCCCGAGGTGTTTCATGCTCATCGCCGAGCACTCGATATGCCAGCCCGGACGGCCCGCGCCGATGGGCGTCGAGAAGGCCGGCTCGCCGGGCTTGGGGCCCTTCCACAGGGCAAAATCGCGCACGTCGTCCTTGGCGTACTCATCGGCCTCGACCCGCTCGCCGACCCGAAGCTGCTCGGGATCGAGGCGGGCCAGGCGCCCGTAGGCCGGCCATGAGGCAATCCGGAAGAAGATCGAGCCGTCGTCCGTGCGGTAGGCGTGGCCGCGCTCGAGCAGGGTGGTGATCAGGGTGCTGATCTCGTGGATGTGCTCGGTCGCCCGGGGCAGGACCTCGGGCGGGCTCATCCGGAGGGCGCTGGCGTCGGCCAGGAAGCGGTCCGTCCAGCGCGTGGTCAGCTCACCGGTCGTGATCCCCTGGGCCGCTGCCCCGCGGATGATCTTGTCATCGATGTCGGTGATATTCATCACCCAGGTGACGTTGAGTCCGCGATAGCGGAGGTAGCGCACCAGCAGGTCGGCAAACAGAAACGAGCGGAAATTGCCGATATGGGCCGGTCCATACACGGTCGGCCCGCACGAGTAGATTCGGACGTGGCCCGGTTCCAGCGGGACGAGATCGTGCTGCTGGCCGGTGAGGGTATCGAGCAGGCGGATGGTCATCGCGGCCTGACCTGACCGGCCGGGGCTCCCTCGACCACGGCCACGGCCGAGGCACTGATCCCACGGCCGGCGCCCTCCCAGCCCTCGAGGTTGCCGGTCGACGCCTTGACGCTGACTCGATCCGGGTCGAGGTCGAGCAGGCCGGCGAGGACGCCGCGCATGGCGTCAAGGTGACCGGCCAGGCGCGGCCGGGCGGCAATGATCGTCAGGTCGAGCGAGGTGGGCCGGTAACCGGCCTGGAGGACCCGATCGAGCACGGCGCTGAGGATCTCGGCGCCGGCAATCCCGGCTCGTGTCTCCGGGCCGGCCGGAAACTGGCGGCCGAGATCGCCCAGGCCGCAGGCACCCAGGAGCGCATCAGCCGCGGCATGGATGGCCACGTCTCCGTCGGAATGCCCGTGGAGGCGGGGGGCGCCGGCGATCATGATCCCACCGAGGGCGAGCGGTTCCCCAGGCCCGAACGGATGACCGTCCGTCCCAAAGCCCACCCGAATCGGAGCGGGGCGGGAATCGCTCAGTCCGAGCAGGCCGGCCTCGGCCCGGGGCAGGTCCTCGGGCACCGTTACCTTGAGGTTCATCGGGTCTCCCGGAACGGCTTGGACATCGATGTTACAAGCCTCCAGCAGTCCGGCCTCGTCGGTGAACGTCTGCGGGCCGGCCGGCGGGAACATGGCCCAGGCTTGCACGAGGAGGCCCCGCCGGACACCCTGGGGCGTCTGGGCCGTTCC
>JBBRIM010000325.1:0-2510 GCA_038221095.1 Candidatus Limnocylindrales bacterium | reverse complement strand
TGATCCATGCTCTGGCGGCGGAGTTTGGTGTCGAAGTTGAAGCCGCCGGTCGTCAGGCCGCCGGCCCGGACGATCTCGTAGACCGCCAGCGAGAGCTCATCGACGGAATTTGGGAACTGGTCGGTATCCCATCCATTCTGCTCGTCGCCCCGGTTGGCGTCGACACTGCCGAGCATCCCGTGGGCCACCGCCAGGGCCACCTCGTGCTGGAAACTGTGGCCGGCCAGGGTGGCGTGATTGACCTCGAGATTGAGCTGGTACTCGCCGGCCAGGTCGTGCCGCTCTAGAAAGCCGAGGACCGTGGCCACGTCGTAGTCGTACTGGTGTTTCGTTGGCTCCTGGGGCTTGGGCTCGATCAGGAGCGCACCCTTGAAGCCGATCCGATGCTTGTGCTCGGCCACCATGTGGAGGAACCGGGCCAGTTGCGCCTCTTCCCGGGCCAGGTCGGTATTGAGCAGTGTCTCGTAACCCTCGCGACCACCCCACAGGACGTAGTTCGCGCCGCCCAGCCGGTGGGTGGCCTCGAGCATCGACTTGACCTGGGCGGCGGCGAAGGCGAACACCTCAGGATCCGGGTTGGTGGCGGCGCCCGCGGCATAGCGCGGGTGGCTGAACAGGTTGGCCGTGCCCCACAGCAGCTTCAGGCCGGTCCGCTCCATGTGAGCGGCGATCGTGGCCACGATCACGTCCAGGTTGGCCTGGGTCTCGGCGAACGTCCGGCCCTCGGGCGAGACGTCGCGGTCATGGAAGCAGAAGAATGGGACACCGAGCTTGGCCAGGAACTCGAAGGCCGCGTCCAGTCGGCCGCGCGCCGCCAGCATCGGATCGAGCCGGGTGTCGAGCCACGGCCGGTCGAAGGTTCCGGCCCCGAAGACGTCCGAGCCAGGCCAGCTGAACGAGTGCCACAGGCACACCCCGATCCGGAGGTGATCCTCCATCCGCTTGCCCAGGATGAGCCGATCGGGCTGATACACCTTGAAGGCCAGCGGGTCGTTCGAGTCGAGACCCCCGAATGGAATCGGTCCCGGGACATTCGGGAAGAAATCAGCCACTGCGCGGGCCCTCCTTGGCTGCTCGGAGGCCCGACCAGTCGGACCTCTGGCGTACTGTGCGTCGCCCTGAGAGTACCACCCCGGCCAATTTGTAAGAGACGCGCACAAATCGCCCGAGGGCGGCCTTTTCAGGGCGGCCCCAGCGTCAGGCCCGGGTCATTGCCCGATCGGGGCGAAGCAGGAATGGCGGCAGCCAGGCGGCCAGGTTCGAGAGTGGCAGGACATCCGGGTGCAGGTCGATCCCGAGTGCCTCGCGCATGAACGTGCGGCGAGCCTGGATTCTCCCCCAGGCGGCCGGGTATCCCCTGGCAAAGGCCGCCCGCAACGTCTCATCGGCCAGAGCAATCCCGTCCTCGATGTTCGTCGTGAAGTAGTCGGACCCGGTCGCCGGGATGATATCCACCTGGAGCGCCATCCCCGAGCGCAACTCGATCGTCGAGCCGGGGCTCACCGGTGAGTTCACCCACTCGTCAAGATGGAGCTGGTGGCCCGGGTTCAGGAAGATCCCGAAGAAGCGATCGCCGAGGTGGCGGTCGATGATCGCCTGGAGGGTGCCCCCGGTCTGGCCGACGTGAAGCGCCTCGTACCATTCGGCGACCGCGTCGAAATAGGGCCCGACGAGCCGGTCGACGTAGTCGGGGATGGCCGGCGGCAGTTCGGTTGCATCCTCGACCACAAATCCCGCCCGGCAGGTCAGGGCGCCCCAGATCCCGAACGCCGTCGTGAACCGATCGCCGAGCTCGATCGGCCGATCGCCGGGGCTGAGCAAACCGAGCGTTGCACGCGGGCCGGCCGTGAGCATCAGGTGGCAAGACAGCGGAGAACCGTCCCAGCCGAGCAGGCGAACCGCCTCGCGTTCGGTCAGGCCCGGCCGCAGGCCGTGCAGGAGCGCCCGGACACCGCTCGAGGTGACGCACGCGGCATGCTCGAAGGCCGCCAGCTGCTCGACCTCGTTGATCACCCGCAGTCCATCGGCCGCATCGATCAGCAGGTCCGTTGCATTCTGAACCGCGCCGCTGGGTCCGCTGATCCGGCGAAGCTCGTCGACGAGGAAGGCGGGGGCGTCGATCATCACCGGGCTGGCATATGCCTTCCAACCCACAACGCCGATCCGGCTGCCCGGCCCGATTCCCTCGTCGCCCAGGATGTTGCCGAGCAGCCGTGATCGAGTGCGTGGCTGGCTCGGAAGGCTGAGGTCCTGGAACAGTTCGCGGCGCATCCGGAGTGGCGCCGCGCCGGCCATTCCGAAGCACTCGTTGCCCGTGAGGACCAGCGGATCGCCGGCCCGGCCGAGGACCAGGAGCGCCTCCTCGAAGCGTGGGTCGAAGCCGGTCAGGTAGGAGATCCCGGCGCTGTGCTCCCGGTCGGCGTAAACGATCAGGGCGTCGTAGCCGCCGGCCTCGGCTCGTTCGCGGAGGCGTTCGACCCGGGCCGGGTAGAGCGCGGCCGGCAGGTCCG
>JBBRIM010000324.1:0-2517 GCA_038221095.1 Candidatus Limnocylindrales bacterium | reverse complement strand
AGATGATCGAGTTCGGGGGGCTGGTTGCAGTCGCCAACACCAGCCTCGCCCTGCTCGCCGTCGCGATCCTGTGGTACGACCCACCCAGCGTCTGGCTCCTGGCGCTGCCGCTGATCACCCTCTTCCTTGCCTACCGGGCTTACGTCTCCGAACGCGAGAAGCACGAACGCCTCGAGATGCTCTACCGGTCCAGCCGGATCCTGCAGCACTCGCCGGAGTTGGACGTGGCGCTGCTGGCCCTGCTCGACCATGCCCGCGAGATGTTCCGGGCGGAACTGGCCGAGATCGTCCTCGACCCCGGGCCCGACTCCGGCCAGGTCCTGCGCACGACTTCGATCCATGACGGGCACGGCGAGATCATGGTCCCGGTCGATCGCTCGGCTCAGCCGGCCGATGTGATCGGCGCATTCCTGTCGGGCCGGCCGATCTTCTCGACCCCCGAGCAGACTCCGGGCGGCCGGGTGATGGCGATCAAGCGGGCGATGATCACACCGCTCGTTGGCGAGTCGGCCACGATCGGGACACTGACCATCGTGAACCGGCTGACCGAGGGCACGAAGTTCGAGGACGAAGACCTGCGTCTGCTCGAGACGCTCGCCAACCAGGCCGCCGTCGCCCTGGAGAACGGCCAGCTCGAACAGTCGCTGGCCGAGCTCGGCCGGCTCAAGGACGAGCTCCGCCACCAGGCGTTTCACGACCCACTGACGGACTTGCCCAACCGGGCGATGTTCACCGAGCATGTCGAGAACCGGCTGCGCGGACCGATCAATGCCGACCTGGTGCCGGTGGTCCTCTTTCTCGACCTCGACGATTTCAAGATCGTCAACGACACGCTCGGCCATGCGGCCGGCGACCTCCTCCTGGTGTCCGTGGCCGAGCGGATCCGGGAATGTGTCCGCGGTGCGGATGTGGCCGCCCGACTTGGTGGCGACGAATTCGCAATCCTGATCGACGACTCGCCGTCGCTCGAGGCGGCCTCGATGGTCGCCCGCCGGCTGCTCGACGCACTCGGCGTGTCGTTCCCCCTGGTCGGCGATGACGTGGTCGTCGGCGCCAGCATCGGCATCGCCGTTGGGCGCAGGGGCGACCAGACCGCGGACGAGCTCCTGCGCAACGCCGACGTGGCCATGTACACGGCCAAGGCGCTGGGCAAGCATCGTTTCTCCGTGTTCGAGCCGACGATGCACGCGGCGATCGTGGCTCGCCATGAGCTCTCGGCCGAGCTGACCAGGGGGATCAGTCACGGTGAGCTGGTCGTCTATCACCAGCCCATCGTCGACCTGGCGACCGGCCGGCCGTACGGGCTCGAGGCACTCGTCCGCTGGCGGCATCCAACCCGCGGCCTGGTCATGCCCGATGACTTCATCGGCCTGTCCGAGGAGACCGGCTCGATCCTGGCCCTCGGCCGGCAGGTGATGGAGCGCGCGGAACTCGAGGTCGGCGCGCTCAATGCGCAGTTCGAACCGGCCGGCCGGTTGAGCCTCAGCGTCAACGTCTCTCCAGTCCAGCTCCAGCAGTCGGACTTCCTCGATGAGGTGCGGGCGATCCTCCGCCAAACGGCCTTCGAGCCCGAGCGGCTCATCCTCGAGATCACCGAGACGGCGATGTTTCGAGACACCCAGGCCACGATCCGCAAGCTCCAGTCCCTGCGCGAGGACGGGGTCCGGATCGCGATCGACGACTTTGGCACGGGCTACTCCTCACTGAGCTACCTGCGTCGGTTTCCCGTCGACATCCTGAAGATCGCCAGGGACTTCGTCGGGCCGGCGGAGGGCGATTCCGGTGAGTGGGCGTTCGCGGCGGCGATCGTCGCCCTCGGACGGACGCTCGGCTTGCGGGTCGTGGCCGAAGGGGTCGAGCAGCCCGGTCAGCTGGAGCGGCTGCGCGAGCTGGGCTGCGAGTATGGGCAGGGCTACCTCTTCGCCCGGCCGGGTCCGATCGAGGGCGTGGCAAGGGTCCTCGGCCTGAACGGCTCACTCGGACCCAGGTTGGCGGCAGGCCTGCCCGACGCCCCGGCCGCCGCCCGCCCGGCCCACCCGAAGCCGTTCGAGGCGGGTGCCTGATGTTCATCCTGTATGCCGTCGTGGGCGGGCTGGCGGTGGGGTTGGTCCTGGGCGGACGGCCGGCGGGCCTCGCCTCAATCACGTTCCGCTGGGGCTGGCTGGCCGTACTTGGGTTCGCCACCCAGCTGGTTCTCTTCTCCGGGCCGGTCACTGAACGGATCGGGTCGCTGGGCGTACCGATCTACGTCGGATCCACGGCGCTCGTGTTGGCGGCATTGCTTCGCAACATCTCCGTGCCGGGCCTCAAGCTCGTGGCCCTGGGCGCCTTCTCGAACATGGCCGCCATCGCCACGAACGATGGCTATATGCCGGCCGGACCGGGCGCCCTGGCAGCCCTGGGGGTCACACCTGGATCGGGCTACTCGAACAGCGCGCTCGTCAGTCATCCGGCGCTCGAGCCGCTGACCGATATCTTCGCCATTCCCCGCGGCGTCCCGTTCGCCAATGTCTTCAG
>JBBRIM010000323.1:0-2523 GCA_038221095.1 Candidatus Limnocylindrales bacterium | reverse complement strand
CGCGATCAACCGCTCACCCTCGGCCACCTCGCGGCTGGTTGACGGGCTGGTCCGGCGCCGCCTGGTCGAACGCCGGATCGAGTCCGAGGATCGTCGCCAGCGCAGCGTGGAGCTGACCCAGCGCGGTCATGCCCTGCTGCGGATGGTGGATCGCGCCCGGGCCGACCAGTTCCTGTCTGCGGTCCGGCCGCTGCCCTCCGCCGAGCGTGCCCTGATCGCGATGGGCGTCGCGGCCCTGGCCACCCACGCCATCTCCCGCCGCGGCCGCCTGATCCGCTCGCAGCGCGAGTAGCGGCTCCGCGGCGGTTCCTTGCCGGGTTTCGAGGCGGGGCGGGTTCCGCGGACGCGCGGCCGATTATTGCCACCATGCTTAGCAAGCAGGCATAACGCCGCCAGCCAGGCGTTGCGCTCTTGTTCGGACGGCCCAGCGGCGTCGTTTGAGCACGACCCGACGTTGACCTAGGCTCGGGGCCCCTGGTCCAGACGCGTTGAACCCCACTTCAGAGCGCTGATGCCCGCCACCTAAGCATGGCGGTCATATCGGACCGTCGAGCCGTCCGGATATCACGACTAACCTTAGCCCGGATCCACCGAACCGGACCGACCAATCGCCTGACGGCGCATGAACGAGCCGTGACGAGCCGCCGAAGGCCGCGAAGGAGATCCCTGCCGGCCGGATCGTGGGCGGGCGACGCCAGGACGGTGGCCCGCCGTGTCATGGACCGGCTGGAGCCTGGTTCTTCCGAGGCTCCCGCCAACCCCGGAGCGGCTGATTGGTGCGGCTGACGGTCAGGCCAGGAGCGGGATCGCCCGGAGGCGGGCCAGGGCGGTGCTGAACGCGATCGCCCAAGGCCAGCGCGCCGGCAGGTGGAGGGTCAGCCGACGCGCCGATCGGGTGAGCCGGCCAGCCAGGCTGAACAGCCGCCGACGGAGGGTCTTGGTCGTGACGATCCCGGCACCCAGCCCGATCCGGGCCGTCCAACGGGCAAGGTTGTGGGCGATCACCTGCACGGTGAGCCAGGCCCCGTTGGCCCCGAACCGACCCGAGGGCAGGTGGTTGAGGGCCATCCCGTACTTCAAGTCCCGGATCGCGTTCTCGATCTCGGCGTGGCGGCGATGGTCGGCCTCGAGCTCCAGGGTCTCGCCGGCCCGGTCGGTGATGAAGGCGTGATAGTCGTACAGGACGAACGCGGCCAGCTGGGAGCCGGGGGTCGGCTTCACCCGCCGGACGATCAGCCGGACCGGCTGCGCGTCCTTCTCCCGGGCGAACGGGGTGTACGTCGTCTCGGCGACATCGGCGCCACCCGCGAGCCAGTACGGGATCGGCTGCCAGGCCGATTCGGGGATCGTCTCGATCAGCCGGCGGACGTTGCGCTGCTGGCGGATCGTGATGGAAAAGCGGACGCCCATCGCCCGGCAGACCGCGACGACCTCCGAGGCATAGAAGCCACTGTCGGCCCGCATCGTGAGCTGACCGCTCGCCCCCGCTGAGCGGACCCGGCCGATCGTCTCGCGCAGGAAGTGGGCGGCTCCCCGGGCGGTGTTGGCCCGGCCCTCGCGCAGCCTGGCCATCAGGACGTCACCGGTCCCGGCGGCGATCGCGAGCAAGGGGTGGTAGCCGCGGACGTGGGTGTACCCGTGGTGGAGGGCGCCTTCCTTGGCCAGGCCGTACGTCTCGCAGATCGTCGAATCGAGATCGATCGTGAAGGGCTCGGCTGCCGGACCCGCGCCCGCCGCCCAGGCCCGGACGAGGAGCTCGCGGCTGACCCGGTCGAGCTGGCGGACGTGGCCCCAGCGGAAGCTGCGCAGGAACGTGCCCAGGGTGGAGGGGGCCTTGACCCGAAAGCCCAGCACCCGCTCCGTGCCGCCTGCGCGCAGGGCATCCGCGTCGTCGATGCAATCGCCGCCCGCCAGCGCCGACATCACGAGGGTCAGGAACTTGTCACCTGGGTGTGCCCGGCCGGGCTTGTCGCCCAGCCTGACGTGCTCATCAACGAGGCCCTTCAGGTCAAGATGCTGGGCCAGGGTGGCCGGCAGCAGGAGGCCCGCGTCGGCCACCAGTTGCGTCCCGTCGAACGCCGCATCAACCCGGTCGAGGCTGTGGGAAGATCGCATCTGTCAGGTGCTCCTCTGCGATGGGCTGATGGGTGTCTCGCAACACCATCATTCCCGTTCGGAAGGGCACCTGTTCTGCTGTCCCGGATGCTGAATCACGCCAGACGTTCGGTGGATCCGGGCTTAGACGTCGTGCAGGCGCGCCCGATCTCGACGATCCGAGCATTGCAGAGCCGCAACGCGGAGGGGTTCGTGCGTGGGCGGGCCTGAGCGATGACGCCGCGGGTGCCAACGCCGGGCGTTTCGGGCCGCCCGAGCGCTGCCTAAGCTAAGAGGCTGTGAACCAATCCGTATTGCGGTCCAGACGACGACGGCCTGACGGGAGCTGGCGAGCACGATGAGACCGACCGAGATCGGGTCGGGACGCGGGCCCTGGAGCGGTCCGATCAGCTCGCTGACGGCCCAGCT
>JBBRIM010000322.1:0-2524 GCA_038221095.1 Candidatus Limnocylindrales bacterium | reverse complement strand
CGGGCGACCAGATCGACGACGGGGCGCAGCCACCCCGTGAAGCGTGGCAGCCTCGGCTCGAACGGGGTCGTCGCCGGACTACGGTTGCGCGACATTTGTTGGCACCTGCGGTTGGGTCAGAAGGTAGCACGCGCCAGAAGTGCGGCAGCGAAACGTGGGCAACCTCGTCCGGCTTCGGCTAGTGCTACGCACCTATTGTCCGCGAGCGGAACTAACCGCCAAGTTCGGGAATCTGACGGCCTGAACTTGGGCCTTCTTTGCCGGGGCTGGCAACGGACGGACACGGTGGATGGGCAAGTTGGCCGTTAGTGCCGGTGGGGGGCAACTTTGGGCGCGGGTCGGGCCGCCCAGCGAGAATCGCCGACACAATTTCGACCCCGTCGATTGGGCGCGGTCCCGGGCGCGAGACGCACGCCGACCCTCGATCGCCCAGACCTCACCGACGATCGAACACTTCCCGCTCAGAGCTCCCGACGCGGTCAGAGCTCGACGACCCCGGTCGAACCGTTCACCACGACGGGCGCCCCGTCGGGGATGACCTTGGTCGCGTCGAGGGCGCCGTCGACCAGCGGAATGCCGAATTCGCGGGCCACGATCGCAGCGTGCGCGAAGGGTCCGCCGACCTCGGTGATGGCTGCCGCGGCGATCGCCAGGAGCGGTGTCCAGATCGGGGAGGTGGCGTGGGTCACCAGCACGTCCCCCGGCTTGAACCGCCCGAAGTCTTCTGGCCCGGTTACGACTCTCGCGAGGCCTTTGGCGATGCCCGGGCTGGCGGGGCTACCGACCACCACACGCCGACCGTCCCGGACCTGGAGCCCCCTGTCCATCAACTCGGCACGCATCTTGGGTGGCATCATCTTCATCATCCGGTCGTTGGCCCAGCTCGGGTCGCCTGGCCGCGGGATGATGGGTGGAGGCGACAGCCTCTTCTGCCCCTCGCGAAGAGATCGCCGAGAATCGACGACACCGCGCTGATCGCCCGCATCGGTCCAGATCTCCCCTGAATCCAGGTAGAACACGTCCTCGGCCTCCGCCAGAACCCCGGCATGCGCCAAGCGGTTTCCCTGAACGAGGAACGCGGCCCGAAGCAGGGCGAGCACCCGCTGGAAGTGGAAGACGGCGTCGTCGGTGTGGGCTGCGTGACTCTGGCCGGCGGCCATCGCCCGTCGCGCGAAGTAGCCGCGCGGTCCCTTGCTGGCATTGACCGCCTGTTCGGCTTGCGCCCGGTCGGCCCGGAGGCGGGCGAGCCGCTCATCCGGCCCTTCAGGGTCGGCTCGGGCGGCCGCGAGCTGCCATCGCTGCACCTCGGGCGACTCGGCCAGGGTGGGATGGATGGGATCCGCACTCTCGACCGTGTGGCCGAACCGTGTCACGTAAGCGGTCAGCTCGTTCGGATCCCGTGCCGCGCGACGGAGGGCCCGCTCGGACTCGAGCAGCAGGGAATCGTTGCCCCGGAACAGCGCGCCCGGGTCCGCGAGGCCAGGGCGATGGCCGACCAGCATTTGTCCCACACGCACCAACGACGCGAAGTAACTGACCTCGATCCACCACCAGCCGAGGGCTTTAAGAAGCCGATCGGTGTGTCGGCGGAGAGCCACGACGTCCATGTCGTCCCGCGTGGCGCGTGACAGTTCGTCGAGCTCGGCCAGCCGCAGCCCCCAGCGCCGCTGCGCGCGACTGTGGCCGTCCAACCCGACGGTGAGAAGGGTGACCATGTAGCCGGCGAGGTTGGCGATGAAGGTCCGCAGCGGACCGCCGATGCGCATGTACAGCCAGCCATTGATGAGGACGTGGCCGGGTTCGAAGGATTTCGGAAACGGAGGCCAGCCTCGGTACCTCTCCCGGGCCACCGCCATGGCCTCGAACGTCGTGGTCGCACCCAGCGGCGAGAGCGGTTCCCTCGCCCACTCAGCGGCCTGCAAGTCCTTCATCCATTTCGCGCCCGGGATCGGGCTCAGCCAGTTGGCCTCGGGCGGGAGCGCGGTCATGGGCCTGGCCTGGAGGAGCCACAATCCCTCGTGATCGATGGCCCACTCGACGTCCTGGGGAGTGCCTTCGGCCTCGGCGATCCGGCGCACCATGGCCGCGATCTCTGTCGCCTGGTCATTGGTGAGGAGCGGACCCTCGGCCACGGCCTGTTCGACCTCCATCTCGCCGCCCGATTTCACTCGGTAGCGGTCGGGACTGACCTCGCCGGACACGAGTGCGTCACCAAGGCCCCGGACCGCGTGGATCACGACGATGTCGCGATCGCCGAGCAGTGGATCGGCGGAGAACGCCACGCCGGCGGCCACGGCCCGGACCATGCGCTGGACAAGAACCGACATCGTCAGAGTGGCGGCCAATTCATCGAGCCCACGACGCTTGAGATAGGCCCCTACCCGGTCGGCCGAAAGCGATCGCCAACAAGCGGCGAGTGCGGTAGCGAGTTCCTGCTCTCCCTCGATATTTAGTACGGTCTCGAACTGGCCGGCGAAGCTTGCCTCGCTGCCGTCCTCGGCAGAGGCCGAGGAGCGGACGGCGA
>JBBRIM010000321.1:0-2530 GCA_038221095.1 Candidatus Limnocylindrales bacterium | reverse complement strand
GTGGCGCCGAGCCGGAAATGCGATCGGCTGGCTGCTGCTCGCGATCGGGCTGGCGTGGGGGCTCGCGGACTCGAGCACATACTCCGACTACGGCGTGCGGCTGCACCCGGGATCCCTGCCGGCCGCCGCCCTTCCGGGGGCGATCGGCAACGCGCTCTGGCTGCCCGCCATCGGCCTCACCGGGACGTTTCTGATCCTACTCTTTCCCGATGGGCACCTGCCCAGCCGCCGCTGGCGCTGGGTTGCATATGTGAGTGCGTTCGTGATTGGGGTGGGGACGTTCGCACTCACCTTCACGCCCGGTGACATGGCCGACGCCGGCTACCCGGGTACCTCGAACCCGATCGGGATCCACCTGCTGGCCGGCGTCCTGGGCGCGAGCCAGTACATCATCGTGCTGCTTCCGGCCGCGATGGCGGCATCGGCCGCAGGCATGATCGTGCGCTACCGCCGCTCTCGCGGGGTCGAGCGCCTTCAGCTGCGCTGGCTGACCGCCGCCGCGGCGGCCGTGGCGGCCATCTATGCGATCGTGTTCGCCCTGTCGATCCTGCTTGCGCCGAACTCGGACGCACCGCCGGCCTGGCTCGCGGCGGCACAGGCGATCGGCCTGATGAGCACTTGCCTGATCCCGATCGCGATCGGCTTTGCCGTGCTGCGCTACCGGCTGTACGACATCGATGTGATCATCCGCCGCACCCTCGTCTACACCGCCCTGGTCGCGTCGCTCGCGGCTGTGTACGGCGGTGGGATCGCCGTGCTCGGCATGGCGTTTCGGGCCGTGACGGGCCTCTCCAGCTCCCTTGCCGTCACGCTGTCGACGCTCGCCGTGGCGGCCGCCTTCCAGCCGCTGCGCAGCCGCATCCGGCGGGCGGTCGACCGCCGCTTCTACCGGGCGGCGTATGACGCCCAGGCGGCGGTGGACGGATTCAGCGGCCAGTTGCGGGAGCAGATCGACCTGGACGTCCTGGCCGACCGGCTTCTGGCCACGGTTCGCGAGACCGTCGAGCCGCGATCGGCCAGCGTTTGGCTCGCGTCCGTAACGATCCCGGAACGCGCGGCCGGTACAACGGGGGCATGACGATCCTCAGTCACACGATCCGACGGGTGGTGCTGCGCAGGCCGGCCGCCGCGCCCGCCACGGCCGATGACGATGTCCAGCCGGCCCGGCGGCACGGCACCGGTCAGGCGATCTCGCTCGACATCGCGGCCAACGACCCAATCGTGGCCTACTTCCAGACGGCCCCGGGCGCCGTCGAGCTGAAGCACCTCGAGCTCGACTCGCCCGCGCTCGAGCAGATGCGCACCCAGGGCATCACCATGGTTGTCCCGCTCGTCACTCAGGGTGAGCTGATCGGGCTCCTCAACCTCGGGCCGCGCCTGTCCGACCAGGAGTACTCGGCCGACGACCGGCGCCTTCTCGAGAGCCTTGCGTCTCAGGCGGCACCGGCCGTCAAGGTCGGCCAGCTCGTGCGCGAGCAGGCGGTCGAGGTGCGGGCGCGCGAGCGTCTCGAGCAGGAGCTCGAGGTCGCGCGGCTGATCCAGCAGAATTTCCTGCCCAAGCAGCTTCCTGAGCTCGCCGGCTGGCGGGTCGCGGCCTACTACCGCCCCGCGCGCACGGTCGGCGGCGACTTCTATGACTTCATCGACCTGCCGAACGGCCTGATCGGGCTTGTGGTCGGCGACGTCACCGACAAGGGCGTCCCGGCCGCGATGGTGATGGCGGCCACCCGCAGCGTCCTGCGCGCCGCAGCCCAGCGGCTGATCGAGCCGGGCGCGGTGCTCCAGCGGGTCAACGAGACCCTCTGCTCGGAGATCCCGCCCAACATGTTCGTCACCTGCCTCTACGGCGTCCTCGACCCCGTTACCGGGCTGCTCCGGTACGCGAACGCCGGACACAACCTGCCGATCGTCCACCGCGCCGGCGTCGTCTCGGAGCTGCGCGCCACCGGCATGCCGCTCGGACTGATGCCGGGAATGGACTACGACGAGAAGGAGGCGACGCTCGCCCCTGGCTCCAGCGTGCTCCTCTACAGCGACGGGCTGACCGAGGCCCACGATCCGGCCCGCGAGATGTTCGGCACCCCCCGGGTGCGTGAGCGGCTGACCGCAGGCCGGGTTCCCGAAGACCTGATCGCGGACCTGGTCGACCAGCTCGACCGGTTCAGCGGCGCGGAGGCCGAGCAGGAGGACGACATCACCCTTGTCGCGCTCGAGCGAACGGGCGGCGCCGGCGAGCCCCAGACCCTGCTCGAGTTCACGCTGCCGAGCGTCGAGGGCAACGAGCGCGAGGCGATGCGGCGGGTGGGCGAGGCGGCCAGTCCGGCGGGTGTCGAGGGGGAGCGGCTGGAGCGGCTGAAGACCGCCGTCGCCGAGGCAACGATGAACGCCATGGAGCACGGCAACAACTACGACGCCGACGTGGCGGTCGAGATCACCGTGACCCGGTCGGACGCCGACCTCGTTGTGCGGATCACCGATCACGGCGGCGGCCGCGAGATTCCCGAGGCCGTCGCCCCCGACCTGGAGGCGA
>JBBRIM010000320.1:0-2536 GCA_038221095.1 Candidatus Limnocylindrales bacterium | reverse complement strand
AGGCCGTCTCAAAACAGGGTCGAACGCAGGTTGGATCGCCGCCATGACTGCATGACTATACACAATGTCCGCATAGTCATGCAACATCAACCCGGGCGTTGGCTCGTCCCAGGCGTTGGATCGTCAGGGCCGGTCGTACCTCGGCGTGCCGTCGGCCCGTTCGTGCCTCGCGAGCCGTCCGCGTGCACACCGTGCCGCAAATCGCCGACGAGACCGCTCGGAACCGCGCCGATCCCTTACCCGAACACGTTCCCGCGCCCGCGGGTACACACAACCTCAAAACCCGCCGAATCGTGCCTGGATTCCTGTTGGCCGATCGTGCCCGCACCCAATTCGCTCCCGAACCTGGTCGAATGCGGCCCCTTGACGCCCCTTTGTCGCAGCGCGTGCACCTATTGGTCGCGTCTCAGCCGGGAGCGTCCCCGATCGGGCAGTTCTCGACGCTTCGGCCGGGCTTTGAGGTAGAGAGTGCACGTGGGTGCGGGCAGGCGCGATCGCGGAGATGGACACTAGTCCTAGAGAACAACTAGGAGTTATGATCTGCGCCCAGTCGCATCCAACCCAAGCGACCTCAGCGACCAGGAGCCACGTTCGATGCCAGTTGCAATCCCCACGGGTGCGGCCGCGGGCCTGCCACCCGCCCGGATGATCGACCCACGCGGTCATCGCTTCGGCGCCGGCATGTCGGCCATCCTGATCGGGGCATCATTCGCGCTCAACCAGCCGCTCGGCGTCGCCCTCGCGTTCCTGTCGATCGGGGTGAGCGGCGCGTTCGGCCTGAAATACTCGATCTACGGAGCCACCTGGCGCCGGATCGTGCGGATGACCCACCTCGGACCAACCGAGATGGAGCACGAGTACCCGCCCCGTTTCGCGCAGGTCTTCGGCAGCGTCGTCCTTGCCGTCGCGCTCCTCGGGCTTACCGTTGGGCCGCCAGTCGTCGGCTGGGTGCTGGCCGGTGCGGTCGCGGGTCTCCAGACGCTTCTCGCGGTGACTGGCTATTGCCTCGGCTGCCGGCTCTACTTCCTGCGCTGGTGGATGCCCAGCCTGGTGACCCGGCTGTGGTCCCGCGGCGCGGTCGGCACGAGGAGAACGCCACTCCGCTACAGCTGACCGCCCGGGCCGGATCGGCACGGTCGCCCGGAGGGCTGCCCGCCGCCCCCCGGCGGGCTCGACCTACCTGGAGTCCGGCTCGAGCAGGTCCGGGCGGCGATATGGGCCGGTGACGATCACCTCGCCGGTTTCGTCGAGGGCCGGCCTTTCGGTTCGAATGACCCGGTAGCCGTGATGGACCTCGGTCGCGCCGGCCGACAGCATCGCGTTGATCGGGCAGTACTTCGTGGCCGATAGCTCGATCGAGCGGGCGACAGCGACTACGTCGATCGCCGGTCCCTCGAGCTCGTGGAGGATGTCGATCCGGGTGAAGACCTGGGGATAGCCGTCGCGCTGGTCGGCGCGAACGTGGAGCTCGTAACGGACAAAGGCCTGGCGCTTCTTGGCCAGGATCGACACGACGTCCATGGCCGAGCAGGCGGCCAGTGCGGCGAGCAGCACCTCGGTTGGGCCCGGGGCGACCTGCCCGTCCCCGCTGTCGAAGGCAACCGGAAAGCCGCTGCCGGTGGTCGCGACAAGATGATATCCGGCCTGGTGCCGGACTTCGATCGTCTTGGTGGTCATCGACCCGCCTCGCCTGCGCCGGCAGTGGCAGCGACCGGGCCGCGATCGGTTGCGTCGGCCGGGATCTCGCCCAGGAATTGCTCGCGGTAGAGCCGGGCGTAAAGCCCGTTCTGGGCGACGAGCTCGGCGTGGTTACCGCGTTCGACGATGCGGCCTCGCTCGTAGACGAGGATCCGGTCGGCACGCAGGATGGTCGACAGCCGGTGGGCGATCGCGATCGTGGTCCGGCCCTCCATCAGCCGCTCGAGGGCCGACTGGATCAGCCGCTCGCTGACCGAGTCGAGGGCCGAAGTCGCCTCGTCCAGGATCAGGATCCGGGGATCCTTGAGGAGGACCCGGGCGATCGCGATCCGCTGTTTCTCGCCGCCCGACAGCTTGTAGCCGCGTTCACCGACCATCGTGTCGTAGCCGTCCGGCAGCTCGGCGATCCGGTCGTGCATCGCGGCGGCCGTGGCTGCGGCAATCAGCTCGGCGTCGCTTGCCTCGGGTCGGGCGTAGCGCAGGTTGTCCCGAATCGAGGCATGGAAGAGGTACGTTTCCTGGGTCACGAACCCGATCGTCTCGCCCAGCGAGGCCAGGCTGATCCGGCGGATATCGCGGCCGTCGATCTCGACCGAGCCCGTGTCCACGTCGTACAGGCGGGGGATCAGGTAGGTCGTGGTCGTCTTGCCGGAGCCAGACGGTCCGACGAGGGCCACCAGCTCGCCCGGTTTCGCCTCGAAGTCGATCCCCTCGAGGGCAAACCCGGTCGCGGCCGGTTCCTCGCCTGGGAGAGCCGGCGGCTCGGTCGGCAGGTCGGTCAGCGGTCCGCCGGCGACCCCGGCCATCGCCTCGAAGGCGCGCTCCGAAGGCACCGCCC
>JBBRIM010000319.1:0-2539 GCA_038221095.1 Candidatus Limnocylindrales bacterium | reverse complement strand
TGCCCGGACGGTTTCACGGGCTACCACGTTCCCCCCGATCGCTGCCTGGATCGGCACCTCGAACATCTGGCGGGGGATCAGCTCCTTGAGCTTCTCGGTCAGTTGCCGCCCGGTCGGCGCGGCCCGGTCGCGATGGACGATCAGGCTGAGGGCATCGACCGGCTCACCGGCGACCATGATGTCGAGCTTGACCAGGTTGGCCGCCCGATACCCGATCTCCTCGTAGTCCATCGAGGCGTAGCCCTGGCTGCGGCTCTTGAGCTGGTCGAAGTAGTCGATGATCAACTCGGCCAGGGGCAGCTCGAAGCGGAGCATGACTCGCTGCGGATCGAGGTATTCGAGGCCCACGAACGTCCCGCGCCGGCTGGTCGAGAGCTCCATCAGCGGCCCGATATAGGTCGACGGGGTGATCACGGCCAGGCTGACCCAGGGCTCCTCGACCGCCTCGATCTCGCCCGCATTCGGGAAGAAGGCCGGGTTGTCGACGGTCAGCGTGCCCCGGTTGCCGATCAGCACGACCCGGTACTGGACCGACGGCGCCGAGGCGATCAGGTCGAGCGAGAACTCCCGTTCGAGGCGTTCCTGGACGATCTCCATGTGGAGCAGGCCGAGGAAGCCGCAGCGGAAGCCGAAGCCGAGGGCGACCGAGCTCTCGGGCTGGTAGGTGAAGCTGCCGTCGTTGAGATGGAGCTTCTCGATCGCCTCGCGCAGGAGCGGGTAATCGTCGCCGCTGAGGGGATAGATCCCGGCGAAAACGAGGCTCTTCGCCTCTTTGTAGCCGGGCAGCTGCGTGGCGGCCGGTGCCCTGGCGTTGGTCAAGGTGTCGCCGACCTGGGCATCGCGGACACTTTTCAGGCCCGTCGCGACGTAGCCGACCTCGCCAGCGGTCAGCGCCTGGACGGGGACCAGCTGGGGCCGGAAGACGCCCAGCTCGAGCAGGTCGGACTCCACGCCCGAGGCCATCAGCCGGATCGTGTCGTGGGCATGGAGCGTGCCCGAGGCAAGCCGGACGTAGACGACCACGCCCTTGTAGGCGTCGTAGTGCGAGTCGAAGATCAGGCCCTGGAGCGGCCCGTTCGGATCGCCCTTGGGCGCTGGGATTCGGGCGACGACCGCCTCGAGGATGGCGTCGATGCCGATGCCCTCCTTGGCCGAGGCCAGGATCACCTCCTCGCGCGGAATCGCCAGGACGTTCTCGAGCTCCTCCATGACCGCCTCCGGCTGGGCGCTCGGCAGATCGATCTTGTTGATCACCGGGATGATCGTCAGCCCTTCGCGCAGGGCGAGGTGGACATTGGCCAGGGTCTGGGCCTCGATCCCCTGGGCCGCATCGACGACGAGGATGGCGCCCTCGCAGGCCTGCAGCGACCGGCTGACTTCGTACGAGAAGTCCACGTGGCCGGGCGTGTCGATCAGGTTCAGGCCGTAGGTCTGGCCGTCCCCGGCGAGGTAATCCAGGCGGACCGCCCGGGCCTTGATCGTGATCCCCTTCTCACGCTCGAGGTCCATCGAGTCAAGAACCTGGCTGGTCATCAGCCGGGCCTCGATCGTGTGGGTGGACTCGAGCAGCCGATCGGCCAGGGTGGATTTGCCATGGTCGATGTGGGCAATGATCGAAAAGTTGCGCAGGCGCGCTTGAGGGATGCTCACGAGGCCGGAGTGTAGCGGGCGTGGTGTCGAAGGGCTCGCCCCGGCCGTGCCACGATGATGGCGACCGCAGGTCGGGATATGCCGTGCCACCTCCCCGCCGTCATTTCAGTTGCCCCCCGGAGTACCTGCTGCCATGCTGCCGTGGAGTTGGCCGTGGGTCCAGCCATGTCGAGGTCCACGTCATGCCGCAGGAACCGATGGCGCCGAGGCCGGCAGAGGAATCAGGGGTGTCAAGACCGGGCGTGGTCCGTGTCCATGTCCTCGACGGCGGTCGGGTCCACGCGATCGGCAGCGACGCCGCCGAGTTCGCCGATGACGGCGCCTACGAAGGCCGCAGCTTTGACCTGCCGGTTCCGTGCTTCCTGATCCGGCACCCCGAGGGTGACCTGATGTGGGACACGGGCATGTCGACGACCCGGACCGACCTCGGCGACTGGGCGACGCCCGGACCGAGCCTTGTCGACCAGCTACGAATCCTGTCGCTATCACCCACCGACATCCGCTTCCTTGCCGTTTCGCATGGCCATTGGGACCATTCGGGCAACGCCGGGCTCTTCGACCGATCGATCTGGATCGTCAACCCGGCCGAGCGTGCCTACATGTTCGACGACGAGAACGGCACCCCAGAGGCGCTGGACGACTACGGTGCTCTCGGGGGCGCGGCGACACGCCTGATCACCGACGATCACGATGTGTTCGGCGATGGGTCGGTGACCATCATCCAGGCGCCGGGCCACACCCCTGGCCACACGGTTCTGCTGGTGCGACTGGCCGAAACCGGGCCGATCCTGCTATCCGGTGACCTGTGGCACGTCGCGGAAAGCCGCTCTGGCCGACGAGTACCGGTCTTCAACACGGATCGCGCTCAGACCCTCGCCTCGATGGATCG
>JBBRIM010000318.1:0-2542 GCA_038221095.1 Candidatus Limnocylindrales bacterium | reverse complement strand
CGAGATCGCGGTCTCGGCAGAAGTCCTCGATCCGAGCCAGTTCGGCCCGACAGAAATCGAGCAGATCGGCGGGTGCCTGGTGCTCGGCGCCAATCGCATCGAGCACGCTCCGGACCAGCTCGCCCTCATCCTCCGGGAGTGCCCGTCCAGGCAGCCAGGCTGCCCACATCTCGCGGGCCAGCCGGACCATCTCGGACCGGACGGCGTCTGCCTCCCGTGACGCCCGGTCGAGAATCCGGGCCGGGGTGAGGTCTGCGTCGCGCAGGGTCCGGGCCAGCTTGGCGGCGAACAACTGCGGTCCGAGGCGCCCTTCCCCGGCGGCGCGCGGCAGGACCTCGTCACGCAGCAGGTTTTCGAACCGGCCAACCGCCTCCGTCCCGACTCGAGCCGCCGCGCGGACCCGGTCGAGCACGGCAGCCACGGCCGGATCATTCGGGCCGGCCGCCTCCGCCTCGGCCAGGGCGTCGCCGATCAGCTCGCTGATACCGGGCAGCTGGCTGAGCCCCGTCTCGGCATGAAGACGCGACACGGGCCGGCCGTCGGACGTGCCGACCAGGCTCGCCCGGGCGGCGTCGACCAGTGCCGGCAGGCCTTCGAGCCGCCCCGCGATCGAGCTGAGACGCTCGGCCAGCGGCGCGAATTCGCGGGCAAGCAGCGGGAAGATACCGGCCCCCAGGACATAGACCCACTCGAGCGGATCCCAGGCGAGCTGCCGGAGTTGTTCATCCTCGAAGCCCATCTCGTCGAGGACGGCCAGGAGCAGGGTCCGATCGACGGCTTCGTCGCGATCCAGGTCGGCCGCCGGGATCACCCTGAAACGAGCGCTCCAGCGTTGGGCGAAGGCCAGTCTGGCCAGCCGACCCGGCTCGCTCAGATCGGGCCACGCATGATCGTGACGATGCATCCCCGCGGCCGTCGCCGCGAGCGGGTTGAGCTGGAAGAATTCGGCAAAGAACGTTTCGATCTGGCCGGAGAATGGGGACATGGCTGGCTCCCTGGACGAGGTGCTCTGAGGAGGTCGACGACGGGACGTCGAGTCTAGCGCTCCCCTACACTCCGGCCATGACCACTGGCCTGCGGATCGAACCCGTCGTGCTGAGCGGACGCCATGTGCGCCTGGAACCAATGACGCTCGAGCACCTGGCCGGCCTGGCGGTTGCCGGGCAGGATCCCCGGATCTGGCGCTGGATGCCCCTCGATGGCTCGACCCCAGCCGGGATGGCTGCGATCGTCGCCACGGCCCTGGCGGCCCGCGATGCCGGCGGCGAAATCCCCTTTGTCACGGTCGAGCAGGCCACCGGCCGGATCGTGGGCAGCACCCGGTACCTGGCCCTGGCCCCCGCCCACCTCCGGCTCGAGATCGGTTGGACCTGGATCGATCCTGCGATGCAACGCACGGCGGTCAATACCGAGGCCAAGTTGCTCGGTCTGACCCACGCCTTCGATACCCTCGGCCTGCGCCGGGTTGAATTCAAGACGGACGCCCTGAACGAGCAATCGCGAGCGGCAATCCTGGGCATCGGCGCCCAGTTCGAGGGAATATTCCGGAAGCACCAGGTCATGCCCGGCGGCCGGGCCCGTGACTCGGCCTATTACAGTGTGATCGATACGGAGTGGCCGGACGTTCGAGACCGACTCAACGCGCGGCTCGCCCGGCATGCCTCGGAGGAGGGTTCGCAATGATCGGATTCGCAGTTGAGACCGTCGGCACAGCGCTGGCCTTGTGGCTGACCTCGCTGATCTACACGGACATCAGCTTCGGCAAGCATCCCGAGGTCGGGGGCGTGTTAGTGGTTGCCGTGGTCGTCGGCCTGGCCAATGCCCTGATCAAGCCAGTGCTCAAGATGCTGTCTTTCCCGATCTCGCTGCTGACCCTCGGCCTGTCCGGCCTGGTGGTCAACGGGGTCGTCCTGATCGCAGTGGCGTGGATCGCCGAGAAGCTCAAGGTCACCTTCATCGTGGGCCACTTTCCGCACACCCTCGACGTCACCACCCTGGCCGCAGCCGTTGTGGGCGCGGTCGTCCTGAGCGTCGTCTCGATGGGCATCGGAATGCTGCCGTTCATGAAGACGAGTCGCTGACCGTCGACGCCGACCGGCTGCCACTTCTGGCCGACCGGCTGCGGGCCGCCGCCCGCCGATTCGGGACCCCGCTGCTGGTCACCGACGTGGCCGGCCTGGGGGAGGCCGCCGGCGAGCTCGAGGCGGCATTCCCCGACCCCTGGCTGCGCCACTACTCGATCAAGGCGAACGACGTTCCGGCCATCGTCGACCGGCTCGGCCGGCTAGGTCTGGGTGCGACTGTCGTTTCCCTGGGAGAGTGGGCGATTGCCCGGCGGGCAGGGATCCCCAATGGGCGGATCACGCTCGAGGGGATCGGCAAGACCGACGCCGACATGCGGGCCGTCGTCCGGGCGGTCGGGCGCGGCGAACCACTCCGATGGACGGCGCTCGAGTCGGCCGATGAGGCGGCCGCCCTCGGGCGCCTGGCTGCGCCCGCGTTCCGGCGCGGCGCGCCCCGGCTCGATGTGCTGCTCCGGTTC
>JBBRIM010000317.1:0-2558 GCA_038221095.1 Candidatus Limnocylindrales bacterium | reverse complement strand
GATCGTCACGGACTTCAACGCCAGCCACCCCAACATCCACCTCGTCTTCGATCACGCCGCCTATCTCGGCGCCCGTGATGCGCTCTCGACCGAGCTCGGATCGGGCAATGGGCCGGACATCGTCGGGCCGGTCGGTGTCGGGGGTGCCGAGGCGTTCCCCGGCCAGTGGCTGGACCTGGCGCCGTACATCGCCAAGAACAACTACGACATGGGCCAATACAGCCAGGGCGCCGTCGACTTCTTCAAGGTCGGCGACCAGGGCCAGGTGGGGATCCCGTTCGCGATCTACCCGTCCGAGCTCTATTTCCAGCCCGACATGTTCGACGAGATCGGGCTGAAGTACCCGCCCCAGAAATACGGCGACAAGTACACGATGCCCGACGGCAGCCAGGTCGACTGGAACTACGACACCGTCCGGCAGGTCGCGATGCAGCTGACCTTCGATAAGAGCGGCAGGAACGCGACCGAGGCGGGCTTCGATCCCAAGACGATCGTCCAGTACGGCTTCGAGCCGCAGCGCGATGACCTGCGCGGCCTGGGCGCCTACTGGGGCGCCGGCAAGCTCGTGGCCGACGACGGCAAGACGGTCCAGATCCCGGCCGACTGGGTGACCGCCTGGAAGTGGGTCTACGACGGCATCTGGAAGGACCACTTCATCGAGACCAACGCGGTCTGGAACAGCCAGGCGTTCAACGCCGGCGGCTACACCTTCAACTCGGGCAAGGTGGCGATGCAGGAGAACTTCCTGTGGAACGTGTGCTGCATCACTGAGGCCGGCAAGAACTGGAACCTGGCCGCAATCCCCTCCAACAACGGCAAGGTCAGCGCGGCGTTCAACGCCGATACGTTCCGAATCCTGAAGAGCAGCAAGCATCCCGACGAGGCGTTCACCGTCCTGACCTACCTGCTCGGCGATGCCTCGACCAGCCTGCTCAACGCGTACAGCGGCTTCCCGGCCCGGACAACGGCCCAGGCGAACTTCTACCAGCAGCTCAGCCAGCAGAAGGACGCCAAGGGCAAGCCGATCTACCCACCCAACGTCAACTGGCAGGTTGCCACCGACGGAATCCAGTACGCCGACAACCCGAACTTTGAGTCGTACACGCCGGCCTACAACCAGACGATCGACCTGATTACGAAGTTCCTCACCCGCTGGACGTCGACCCCCGGCCTCGACATGGATGCCGAGGTCGCGACGATGCAGAGCCAGCTCCAGGCGATCTGGGACAAGGCCAAGTAGGGCAGCCCCCGGTGAGCCCGGTTGATCGCCGGGCCCACCCGATGGGGGCGCTGGGAGTGACATGACTGCGACCCTGCCCGGACGCCGCCGACGGATGGCGCCGCTCGCTCGGCGCGAAGCCCGCTGGGGTTTCTTCTTCCTGTCGCCCTGGATCATCGGATTCCTTGCATTCACCCTGATCCCGATGATCGCCACGCTGGTGTTCACCTTCACCAATGTGACCCTGACCCAGGACCACCCACTCCGGTTCGTGGGCCTGGACAACTACGCCAGCCTGATCAGCGACCCGACCACCTGGGCTTCGCTCGGGGTGACCCTCAAGTTCGCCGTCCTGGCCCTGCCCGTCGGGGTGCTCGCGCCGTTCGCCGTCGCGCTGCTGCTGAGCAGCCGCCATCTCAAGGCCGCGGGCATCTTCCGGATCCTGTTCTTCCTGCCCTATGTCGTGCCCTTCGTGGCTGGCGTCCTGATCTGGCAGTCAATGCTCAATACCGACAGCGGCTGGATCAACCAGTTCCTGCGCTGGCTGGGGGTGGCCGACCCGCCGAACTGGCTGCAGGACACGACCTGGGTCTACCCGGGCCTGGTCCTGATCGGGATCTGGGGGATCGGCGGCGGGGTGATCGTCTACCTCGCCGGACTGCGGGGGATCCCCAGCGATTACTACGACGCCGCCAAGATCGACGGCGCCGGTGCCTGGGCAACGCTTCGCAACGTGACCGTCCCGATGATCTCGCCGGTCATCTTCTACACCCTGATCCTGGGCATGGTGGACGTGCTCCAGTACTTCCTCGTCCCGCTGGTGCTGAGCCAGGGGACCGGTGAGCCGGGCGGTTCCACCAACTTCCTGAACCTGTACATCTACAAGACCTTCTCCACCTACCAGAACATGTCCTACGGGGCCACGCTCGCCTGGCTCTTGTTTGCGATCTCGATGCTGATCACGGCCGTGCTCTTCTGGTCGGCCCGGCGTTGGGTCTACTACGCGGGCGAGAAGTAGCCATGGCCGCCAGCGCGCGCGGACTGCGATTCCCAGACGACGAGCTGCCACCCCGCCGGCGCGGCCTGCGTGGCCGCTTCCAGCGCCCCCGCCCCGGGGTCGCCAAGCGAGCCAGCCACTCCTTCGCCCTGACCTTCGTGGCCGTGGTTATCCTGGCGGCCTTCCTGTCGCCGCTCCTGCGCTCGTTCACGATCTCGCTCAAGAACCCGGACCAGGTCAACGAGCTGAACGGGCCGATCTACCCGGCCACGGCCGTCACCTACAACTACCAGGGCCGCGACCTCGACGTGTACGAGGTCCCGCTCAACGGCCAGACCACGG
>JBBRIM010000316.1:0-2563 GCA_038221095.1 Candidatus Limnocylindrales bacterium | reverse complement strand
GCCGAGGGCGAGAAGCTGGTCAACCGGCGGGCCTGTTCGGGCGTGGGCGGCCAGGTCAGCTTCTGGGCCGCGCCCCAGACCGAGACGGCGGTGCGCAGGGCGTCCATCGGGTGGGCATCGGGCGGCAGCAGGCGCAGGGTGGCCACGACCTCGGCCGGGACTGCTTCGGGGTGGAGCTCCGCGCCCGGATGCCACTCCCCGGTCCACAGCAGGTCGGCGACCTCGGCGTACGTCCCGTGGGCGACGAGCTGGCCGATCGGGTAGCCGCGGTAGAGGAGCCGGCCGCGGGCGCCGTCGACCAGGGCGATCCCACTCTCGGCGCCGACGACCCCGGCCAGTCCCGGTGAATACGGCCGTGTATCGGCCGCGGGGACGGTCAGGCCTGAGTTGATCACATCCGTCATGGTGTGATGGTATCGCGCTCGTCGAGGAAGGCCTCGACCGCGGCCACGAAGCCGGCCGGATCGGTGTGATGGGCGGCGTGCTTCTGGCCGGCCAGGCTGACCAGCCGACCATGTGGGAGGAGGGCATCGAGCTCGCGGGAGCCGTCCGTGAACAGGGCGCTGCTCGCGCTGCCGACCAGCTGGAGAACGGGGATGCGCACCGCGGCCAGGCCCTCGGTGGCCGCACTTCGACCGGCCTCCGCCCGCAATTCGCGGATCGCGGTCGGGGCGGCCGTCGCCCGGATCGGCCAGGTTGGCGCAGCCCGATAGGCCTCGACCTCGGCCGCCGACAGGCCAACGACCTCGACCATGAACATGGCCATCACGGCATCCCGGTCGCCGGCGGTGGCGAGGGCGTCGAGCCGGGCCAGGAGCGCCTCGTCCTGGAAGGGCCGGCCGGCCGGCGCGGGGGCTCCCTCGTAGACGACGAGCCGGCGCAGGTTGGGGGTCAGCCGAGCGGCGCCGAGCGCGCAGCGGCCGCCGAAGGAATGGCCGACAACATCGACCCGCTGCCCGGTTTGACCAGCCAGCCTGTCCACGACCGCGGCAACATCCTCGTACTCGCGCTCGATCGCGTATGGCGGCGTGTCGCCACTCTCACCCCGGCCCCGTCGGTCAATCGAGATCACCGTCCGCCGGGCCGCGAAGCGGGGAGCAACGGCCCGGAAGGCGGTGTGGTCGGCCGTGGCTCCGTGAATCAGCAGGAGGGCCGGTCGGCCGGCACGACCGGCGTCCTCGCCGTCGCCTGGGTCCGTCTGCCACCAGGCGATCGGCGTGCCGTCCGGGGACTCGATGAAGCCCGCCGGTGCCGCGCTCGCGGTCATGCCCGCGGCCGGAGCTGTGTGGCGGCCGGCCCGTCGACCAGCCAGGTGGCCGAGGATCGCCGGGCCAACTGGCCAGGCAGGCCCCCCGGCGTCGCCGGATCGAGAAGTGGACCGTCGAGGATCCGGGCGAGGACCTCGGCCTTGGCCGCCCCGGTGACCATCGCCAGGATCCCCCGTGCCACCACCAGGATCGTGGGATTGAACGTGACCCGGGGCAGGTGCGGTTCGACCTGGGTCGGGGCGGCGATGCCCAGGGCGAGTCGCTCGGAGCCGATCGCTGGGCTGCCCGGGAAGACCGACAGCAGATGGCCGTCCGGGCCGATCCCGAGCAGCACGAGGTCGAACACGGGGATCCCCGCCGGATCGAGGGCCGGATCGAGGGCCAGAGCGGATCGGACCTCGGCAGCGTACTGATCGGCGCACCAGTCCGGCCCCAGGTCGGCGGCGATCGCCGGGCCGGTAGGCCAGGGATGAACCTGCTTGATCGGGATCGGAACACCATGGATCGGGTCGAGCAGGATCTCGTCGACGGCAAAGGTGTTGGAGAGCGGGTGATCGCGGGGCACGAAGCGATCGTCGCCCCACCAGAGGTGAACGTGCGACCAGGGCACCCGTTCGCGCACGGCCGGATCGGCCAGGCGCACGTACAGGGCGGCCGGGGTCGAGCCCCCGGTCGTGGCCAGGTCGGCCCGGCCTCGCTCCGCCACGGCGGCACTCAGGGCGTCGGCGATTCGGTTCGCCGCCGCATCGGCGACGGCTTCGGGGTCGGCCAGGACGACCACGCTGGGTTCACCCGGCGCGGTGCCGGTGCCGATGCCCGGCAGTGCCCGTCCCGCGGCTAATCCGCCGCCGCGATGAGCGCGGCCATCTGGACCGCCTCGTCCGCGACCTGGTTTCGGCCGCCGGCCTCGATCGCCTCGGCCAGCAGGTCGGCTTCCGTCCGCCGGGCTGCGTTGAAGCGCCGGTCGAGGATCTCCACCCCGTCCTGCCACGCCCGTACTCCGACCGATTCGGCCTCGGCGGTCACGTCCACCCGCAACTCCGAGCCACGCCGCTCGCACAGCAACTCGACCCGCAATGTCGTACCCGACGGCGTGGGCGAGTAGACCGGCCGAATGACGACGGCGACATCGGAGTTGCCCTGCCGGAGGGTGGCGGCGTACCCGCGCCCGGGCGACGGCTTGACTCCCGGCCGGGGCGGGGTGACCGGGCCGCTGACCGGGGCAAGGGGCTTGGCCACCTGGAGCCCCAGCCGGGACGCCAGCCAGGCGACGTGGTAAAGCGGCTTGACCATGT
>JBBRIM010000315.1:0-2583 GCA_038221095.1 Candidatus Limnocylindrales bacterium | reverse complement strand
GATCGGGAAGAACGTGCCCGAGAAGAGGAACAGCGGAGTGATGAAGAAGCGGAAGATCACACTGAAGACCTGGTCGTTCTTCTGGCTCGCGGCGAAGGCCGTGATCGGGGCGGCGAAGGCCAGCCCGGTCAAGACCGAGGCGCCGATCCCCAGCACGCCCAGCGGCGAGGCGACGAAACCGAAGGCGAGCATCACCACGAAGAACGCGGTCGCGACCAGGGTCAGCCGAGCCGTGGCCCAGGCGAGCTGGCCAAAGACGATCCCGGCAACACTGACCGGGGTCGCGTACATGCCGTGGAAGGTCCGGTCCCAGACGAAGCTGCCCATGATGGTCCAGGTCGATTCGGACGCCGCCGTCTGCATCCCCTGGGCAGCCAGCAGGCCGGGCGCCAGGAACGCCGCGTACGAGACCCCGCCGAGCGAGGCGATCCCGCTGCCGTGATCGACGAAGCTGCCCAGGCCGATCCCCATCGCCGCCAGGAAGAGGACCGGCGACAGGAAGGTCGAGAAGATCGAGCCGCGCCAGACCCGGCGATAGACGAGGAGCTTGTACTCGAAGACCTGGCGGGCACCGCCGGCCAGCGGCTGCCGGATCCGGCCGGCCACCGCGACGAGGCTGGTCATTCGATCAGGGTCCGGCCGGTCAGGCGCAGGAAGACGTCTTCGAGGCTCGACCGCCGGACGAGGACGGTCTCGGGCCGCAGGCCGCGAGCGTGGGCGGCGGCCGCAGCTGCCTCCCCATCGTCCGCGTAGAGCAGGACCCGGTCGGGCAACCGCTCGATCCGGTCGGCCAGCCCGTCCAGCTCGGTATCGAGCGTCTCGAGGACGCCCACCGGGAAACGCAGCTCGAGGACCTCGCGGGTCGAGTACTGCTCGATCAGCTGGCGGGGTGAACCCTCGGCCACGATCCGGGCCTTGTCCATGACCACGAGCCGGTCGCACAGCTGCTCGGCCTCGTCCATGTAGTGAGTCGTCAGGACCAGGGTCACGCCGCGCTGCTTGAGCCGGTAGAGCCGGTCCCACAGGAGGTGGCGCGCCTGCGGGTCGAGGCCGGTCGTGGGCTCGTCGAGCAGGAGCAGGTCTGGCTCGTTGATCAGCGAGCGGGCAATCGTGAGGCGCCGCTTCATCCCGCCCGACAGGGGCTGAACCTGGTCCTTCGCCCGGTCGGACAGTTGCACGAACTCGAGCAGCTCATCGGCTCGCCGGCCGGCTTCCCGCCGGGTCAGGTCGAAGTAGCGGCCGTAGATGATCAGGTTCTCCCGGACGGTCAGCTCCATGTCGAGGGTGTCTTGCTGGGGGACGACCCCGAGCCGGGCCTTGATCCGGGCCCCGTCGCTCGCCGGGTTCATGCCGAGCACGCTCAGTTCGCCCGAGGTGATCGGCGAGACGCAGCCGATCATCCGCATCGTCGACGTCTTGCCGGCTCCGTTCGGACCGAGGAAGCCGAACGACTCGCCCGGGGCCACGTCGAAGTCGATCGCATCGACCGCGACGAAGTCGCCGAAGCGCTTGGTCAGCCCGCGCGCCCGGATCAGGCTCTCCCGGGCTGGTCCAGCGCCGGCTCCCGAGTTGGCTGCCTTGGCGACTTCCGGGGCGGCCGAATCCGCGGGCGATTCCGCGCCGGGCGCGGGCGTCTGGGGCGTGACGATGGGCTGGGCAGTCGACATCGGGACCGGAATGGTACCGCCGCCCGGCTGGTGGCGCGATGCCGACCTCGCTCGGCATCCTCCCCGACCTGCACCAGATGAATGGCCGCGACGACTTGCGCGAGCGGCTCGATGCGGGCCTGCAGCTGATGCAGGAAACGACCCGCACCTGACCCGATCCTCGCCGAATCGCACATTTCCGGCATTGGCTGCCGGGGATTGACGAGGCGAGCCGACCGCATCGTCGGAGTCATTCATCTGATGCAGGCGCGACCGGGCGAGTGGCTCGGGCGAGTGGCTCGGGCGAGTGGCCCGGGCCAGGAATCGAAGAGCCCGCCGGTGGTGCCGGCGGGCTCGAGGTATGGAAGCAGGAGAGGGCTCTGACGCCCCGGTCCTAGACCTCGGTGAACTCGCCCTCAACGGTGTCGCCGGTATCGCCGGCGGCGGAACCGTCGCCTGGGGCGGATTCCTCGGGGCCTGACGAGCCATCAGAACCGGCCGGGCCCGAGGACGCGGCGCCCTCGGTCGAGGCGGCCTGGTAGGCCGCGGTCGAGATCCGGGTCAGAACCTCGGCCAGGGCCGTGCCACCCGCGGCAACGGCCGGGGCGTCCGAACCCTTCAGGGCGGTTCGCAGGTCCTCGATCTTCTTCTCGGCCTCGGCCCGGTCCTCGGCCGACACCTTGTCGCCAAGGTCCTTGAGGGTCCGTTCGGCCTGGAACGTGAGGGCCTCGGCCTGGTTGCGGGCGTCGACGTCCTCGCGCCGCTTGCGATCCTCGTCGGCGTGCTCGGAGGCGTCGCGGACCATCTTGTCCACGTCGTCCTTGGAGAGCATCGACGATGCCGTGATCCGGACCTGCTGTTCCTTGCCGGTCGCCCGGTCCTTGGCCTTGACGTCGAGGATGCCGTTGGCGTCGATGTCGAAGGTCACCTCCACCTG
>JBBRIM010000314.1:0-2601 GCA_038221095.1 Candidatus Limnocylindrales bacterium | reverse complement strand
GCCGAGCTGCAACGGACGGTGGCCGAGCTGGAGACCGGCGGCGGCCCGCTGGAGGCCGCGATCGCCGGCTACGAGCGGGGTGTCGCCCTGCACCAGCGCTGCGCCCAACTCCTCGCCGATGCCGAACTGCGTGTTCGGCGCCTGGTCGAGCGCGCGGGCGGCGCGATCGAGGCGATCGAGTTGGGGGCCGACGGCGAGGCCCCCACGGACGGGTCGGGGTAGACTCGGCCCCCGGCGCCTCAGGTGTCGCGTGGCCCGGCTTGAGCCGCGGCGAAACAGGAGCAGCAGACCTTGGCGATTCTTCCAACCCTCAGCGGCCCGGCCGACCTGCGCGGGATGACCGACGCGCAGCTGGCCCAGCTGGCTGATGAGATCCGGGAGAAGATCATCGAGACGGTCGCCATCACCGGCGGTCATCTCGGCTCGTCGCTCGGCGTCGTCGAACTGACGATCGCGCTCCACCGGCTGCTCGAATCGCCGCGCGACCGGATTGTTTGGGACACCGGCCACCAGGCCTACCCGCACAAGTTGCTGACCGGCCGCTACGAGCAGTTCGGCACGCTTCGTTCGCTGGGTGGCATCGGTGGTTTCCCGCGCCGCTCGGAGTCGGCCCATGACGTCTTCGACGGTGGTCACGCCGGGACCGGACTGTCGATCGGGCAGGGTCTGGCCGAGGCACGCGACCTGCGCCACGGACTGGAGCGGATCGCCGTCGTGATCGGCGATGCCGCACTGATGAGTGGGTTGTCGCTCGAGGCGCTCAACGATATCGGCCAGCGGGGCACCCGGATGCTGATCGTGCTGAACGACAACGAGATGTCGATCAGCCCCACGGTTGGTGCGTTCAGCAAGTACCTGAGCCAGATCAAGCTGTCGTCGGCCTGGAAGACGGGTAAGAGCGCCTACGACCGGACGGTCGAGCGGATTCCCGTCGTCGGCCCGACTGCCCTCGAACTGAGCCAGCGATTCCGCAAGTCGGTGGTCAACTTCGCCCAGCCCGGTCAGCTCTTCGAGGACCTGGGGATCACCTACATCGGGCCGGTCCCGGGCCACGACCTGCGGGCGCTCCTCCAGACGTTCGCCGGGGCGCTCCACCTGCGCGAGCCGGTGATCGTCCATGTCCGGACCCAGAAGGGTCGCGGCTATCGACCCGCCGAGGCGGACCAGGTCGGCTTCCATGGAGCTGCATTGCCGCCCATGCCGAGCGCGAATGGCAATGGCAAGGTGCCTCCGGCCGATCCCGCCGTGGCCTCGGCCTCCGCGGTCCCTGTGGCGGCGGCGCCGATCGCCGCGGCGCGGCCGATGCCGACCGAGTCGATGGCCGACGATGCGGCCCCGGCGACGCAGGTCCGGCCTGGGACCCCGGTCAAGGCGCCCAACTACACGGCTGTCTTCGTGACCGAGTTGCTCGAGATCGCCCGGGTCGATCGGCGGGTCGTGGGGATCACCGCGGGTATGCCCACCGGGACGGGCCTGAACAAGCTCCAGGCGGAGTTCCCCGACCGGTTCTTCGACGTGGGGATCGCCGAGCAGCACGCGATGGCGATGGCAACGGGCCTGGCGATGGGTGGCGAGCGACCGGTCGTGGCCCTGTACTCAACCTTCCTGCAGCGCGCCTTCGACCAGGTCATCCACGACGTCTGCCAGAACGACCAGCCGGTCGTGATCGCGGTCGATCGGTCCGGGCTCGTCGGCGAGGACGGCACGAGCCACCAGGGCATGTTCACCCTGCCGGCCCAGCGCCAGGTGCCGAACCTCGTGATCGCCAGTCCAAAGGACGAACAGGAACTGCGGGCGCTCCTTCGGACGGCCTTCGCGCAGGACCACCCGTTCGCCCTCCACTATCCCCGCGATCCCGGGTTCAACCTGCCGCCGGCCGATCCGAAGCCGATCCCGGTCGGCCAGGCGGAATTGCTCCGGGAGGGCTCCGAGATCCTGCTCGTCGGGTTCGGCCCAATCGTTGACCGGGCCCGCCAGGCGGCCGATCTGCTCGCTGCCGATGGCTGGTCGGTCGGCCTCATCAATGCTCGCTGGGCCAAGCCGCTCGATCGCCAGCTCATCCTCGAACAGGCCCGCGGCAAGCGGCTGGTGGTCACCCTGGAGGAGAGCGTCACGATCGGCGGGTTCGGTTCTGGGGTTCTCGAACTGATCGAGGAAGCTCGCCTCGTCGATCCGGCCTTCCGCGAGGTGGTCCTGAAGATGATCGGGATCCCCGGCGACCACTTCGTCGAGCACGGCTCGGTCGCTGACCTGCGCCACTTGATCCGGATCGACGTGGAAGGGATCACCGCCCAGGTCCGCGAAACACTCGCGACGCTCCAGGCAATCCCGGGGGTGGCCCACAAGGTCTAGCCAGGACCGGCGGTTCACGGCGGTTCGTGGGCGGCGGCGGTCTTCGGGCGGCCCCGCGGCGACTCGTGGGCGGCCCCGCGGCGACCGTTTCGGACAAATGCCGCTGGTGGCGGTCGTATTGCGACAAATGCGACCGCTTGAGCCCGAATTGCGACTCTGCGCCCGCCTCACGCACGGACAAGCTCGATCTAGCGTCCGACTCCCCAGGAATCGCCCGCGATCCGACCATCCGGCCACCCTGAGCGGTAT
>JBBRIM010000313.1:0-2602 GCA_038221095.1 Candidatus Limnocylindrales bacterium | reverse complement strand
CGGCCCCCCGCGCGATGGCCGGCACGAGGCTCCCGGCGACTGCCGTCGTCAGCCCGACGCTGACGGCCACCGCGCCGTCGAACGCCAGGTTTCGGCGCAGCGCCCGCGGCGTCACCGGCGGCACGGCGACCGGATGATCGGTAAGGGTGGGCAATGGACCGGGCCTCAAAGCGAATGCGGCGGGCGCCGCTACTCGCCGGCGTCCTTCTTCTGCTCCGCGGCGAGCTTACCGCGGAGCAGACGGCCTTCATCGCGGCGCCGAAGACGCCCATCGGGTCCGAACCCGGGCGGACCGTCTTGCGCCGCGCAGTCTCGGCGCGGGCCGCGGCGCGGGCCGCGGCGCGGTCCTCCATCCGGGCAGCCATCTGCGCCTCGTGCCCCTGGTCGCCGGCGGTGAAGTAGCGGTGCGAGGCGATCTCGTCGGGCAGGTCTTGCTGCGCCACGTCGTCGCCCTCGAAGTCGTGGGGGTTCCGATAGCCGACCCCGATGCCGTGGGCCTTCATGCGCCGGTCGGCGGCGTTGCGCAGGTGGCTCGGCACCCGCTCATGCTGTGGCCAATCACGCCGCACCCGGTCAATGCGAGATCATCGATCAGGGCCGCGATCGTCCGGGCGTGGTCGGAAAGGGTGTACCCGAATTCGAGCGGGCGGTCGCTGTAGCCATAGCCGAGGAGGTCGATCAGCAGCTGGCGCCGGCCTCGCAGTTGTGGCTCTACCGCGGCCGGCATGAGCTCGCCGGTCGAGGAACACATCAGACCGTTGGGCCAGAGCAGCGGCGGATCGTCGCCGGGGATCTCCAGATACCGGATGAAGGCTCGCTCTTCGGGCAGATAGACCGCCTTGAACACGAGCCTCACCCCAAGGTCCGAGTGCAGCTGAGACGCGGATCGTAGTCTCTGCTCCTCCTCGGGATGTCACCAGCCGGCGAACGAGCGGAGCGACAGGTCGGACGTGGGCCCAGCAGGTCCCGACAATCGGTCGCCCCGCACACGATCTGGCGATCGTGGCGACCACGTGCCGGTCGTGCGGGTCCGTGCGCGTCTACCTCGGCAGGACGCTGCTCAGGACCGTGAGCCTCTACTCGTCGACAACCCGGTATCGGCGCATCCTCCCGATTGCCACGTTCTCGGCGACCCGAACGAGGACGGTCACGATCAGGGTCGTGACGAGCGGCCGCCCGGTGGTCATTGACGGGCTCGGTGTCCTGCACGGCTAGCTGCGGGAGGCCGGTCGCTCGGCCCGCGAGCCGACCGAGGTCTGGCTTCCGGTCGCCGGGAGCCGGCCGCGTCAGCGTCGCGCCGTAGGCGTACATGCGGCGTGAGGGGCACGTACCCTCCCGACCCGGGAGGGGCGGCCCGTCTGCCTGGGCGGAGGCGCAGAGCGTCGTTCCCGGACTGCCGATGAGGTACGCCTGGTCCTGATAGCCGAGCGCCAAAGTGGTGTACGGACCGTAGCCGCGGTTCCAGGCAGCCCGTCGGTACCGCACGCTCCACCGCCCGTCGTAGACGACGGCGTGGCGTCGCGGAGGTCGTCCCAGCCGTCGGCGAGGTTGTCGGGCATCGATGGGAGATAGTAGGGCTCCACCGGCAAGCTCAGCGAGAGGCGATCAGGAAACTCCGTCCAGACGCACGCGAGCACTCGACCTCTCGGGGTCTGCCCTCAACTTCCCGCAACTTCTGCCCGAACGGAAAGGCAATCCCGGTCCCGAAATCAAGGGCGCCGTGGGACGAGAGGCTCCCCGGCGATGGTGCGTCATGAGCGAACGACATCGGGTCCCACAGGAGTCTGAACGCGGTTCTGGACCACTCCCATTGGCGCCCGCTCACCGGGTGTTTCCGGGTGAGACCCGGACCGTCGTCGAACGCGCGTCCTCACCAAACGGACAACCCGCGCAGGCATCGGGTGAGGGTTTGCTCCTTCGCCTCCAGGCTACGGCGGGCAATCGCGCCGTAGCCCGCCTGATGGCCACCGGGGACGGCCGTCGAACCAATGAGCGTTCAGGTCCGCCGCTGGTCGGCCCGTCCGCCAGCTTGTCCGTCACACGTGACTCTGAGTTGCTCCTCACAGCGACAGCGCGCTCGAAGGCACCAGAGTTCCCCACCGTTCAGCTACAGCCGTCGGCGGTTGTGCAACGAGCCCTCTCTGTCAGGCAGCATCGAGTCCTACCGCGATGGGTATCGGGCCGGTCGGGCCGGAGCCGATAGCAATCCGGGCCCGATCGACCCCGACGATCTAGCCCTCTCAAAAAGGGCTATGCAGACGGCCTCGCGGAAGCCGAGAAATCGCAAACGTCGGCGAGTCCCGCGAGTACGGAACTCGATGAGAATCCCAATGTCGACCAAGCGCCGACGCCTCCTGAGCCGCTGCCAGCGTTCCTGAATTGGACGCCTACGCAGCCGAAGGGCGCTGCGGCCCAACCCGCTGCGGCCACAGCTAAGCCCGGATCCACCGAACCGGGCCCGTGATTCATCATCCGGGACACGCAATCAGGTGCCCTTCTGAACTGGGAAGATGGCGTTGAGAAAGCCCATCGACCCCGTTGCAGAGGAGCACCTGACGGATGCGATCATCCCACACCCTCGACCGGCTGGAAACCACCTTCG
>JBBRIM010000312.1:0-2648 GCA_038221095.1 Candidatus Limnocylindrales bacterium | reverse complement strand
CGATGAGCAAGCACCACCAGTCGCACCGCCGCCGCTCGTATGGCCGCCGCCAGCACGAGCTGCACGAGCGTCCGATTGAGCCGGCCGACGCCCGCCGGCTGGACCTCGACGACAGCGACCAGGACGATCGTGGCCGCGGGGCGGCTCACTTCGACCTTGACGTCGCTGCCCGGCCGATGCGCTTCTCGGTGAGCGACTGATGGCGGTCCAGGCCGGCCGGCTGAACGGCAGGTCGGGCGGGCGGGGCCCGCTGGCTGCCGTTGCCCTGCCTCGCTCACAACCGGCCGTCCAGCCGCGACCTCGGGTCGAGTCGGCGCCGGCGATTGCCCGCCGCCGCGCGCGCACGGCCGTCCGGGCCGGGCGCCGGGCGAACCGGGTGGGGATCCTCCTGGGAGCGATCGCAATCATCTTCGTGCTGGGCTTCTTCTCGCTGGCCCAGACCGTCCAGGTGTCGACGACCGGCGTCGATATCGACCGGCTGACCAACCAGCAGGCGGCCCTCGAAGGCCAGCGCCAGCAGGTCATCAGCGACATCAACCGGCTGGGTGGGGCGTCGGCGATCCGGAAGCTCGGGATCGATCTCGGCCTCGACCAGCTCGGTGCCCCACTCATCGTGTCGGCTCGGTAGCCCGGATCGATCGATGCTTGGTCGGACCGACTCTCGCCGGCGCCTCCTGCTCGTCCTGATCGCGTTCGTCCTGACCGGCCTCGGCCTGGTGGCCCGGCTGGCCTGGTGGCAGGTCGTCCAGCAGCCGATGCTGGCGGCCCGCGCCCAGGACCAGACGCTGACCCAGGTGACGATCGCCAGCCGGCGCGGCACGATCTATGACCGGAGTGGGACGGTTGTCCTGGCGACGACGGTCGACCGCTACATGCTCGAGGCCAACCCGGTCCTGCTCGGTTCGAACGCGGTGGCCCGGACCCAGCTGACCAACGACCTGATCGGGATCATCGGCCTCGCTCCGGCCGACGCCGCGTCCTTCAGTCAGAAGCTCAATTCGAACCGCGCCTACGTCATCCTGGCCCACGGCCTTGACCAGGCCACGGCCGACCGGCTGCAGTCGGCAATCGATACCGACAATGCCGGCGCCGGGGTGGACATCACGACGGAGGCCGCCCGGGTCGAGGCACAAGTCGGCGGGGCGCCGAAGACCTCGCTGGCGGCCCAACTGCTCGGCTTCGTCAATCGCGACGGGGTGGGCCAATACGGGATCGAGCAGTACTACCAGTCCACCCTGGCCGGCCGGCCGAAGGTTGTCCTGGCCGCCCGTTCGATCAGCGGCCGCCCCCTGATCGACACGGCCCAGGTGGTGGACCCCGGCACGCCCGGCCAGGACATCACCCTGACGATCGACGACAACCTGCAGCTGGCCGTTGAGCAGGAAGTGATGGCCGCGGCGGTTGCCGACCAGGCCCTGTCGGTCTCGGCGGTCGTCATCGACCCGAAGACCGGGCAGGTGTACGCCGAGGCGAGCTACCCGTCGTACGACGCGAACAACTACGCCCGGACACCCTCGGGCCTCTTCGTCGACCCGGTCGTCAGCTCAACCTACGAGCCTGGTTCCGTGTTCAAGATGCTGACCGCGGCGGCCGCCCTGGAGCAGGGCACGATCACCCCGACCAGCATCGTCAACGACAGTGGTTCGATGTCGCTCGACCACGGCACCGCCCGGATCTTCGACGCAAACAAGAAGGCGATGGGCCGGATCACGTTCGAGAAGGTCCTCGCCTTCTCGCGCAACGTGGGCGCCGCACGGGTGGCCCTCGGCCTGGCCTCGACCACGAATGGCGCGGCCGGCCTGCTCAAGGCGACCTGGGACAAGCTCGGCATCGGCCGGCCGACCGGGATCGACCTGGCCGGCGAGGCGGCCGGCACGGTCCACGATCCTGCCATCGAGCCGTGGCGCCAGATCGATGTCGCCAATGCGTCGTTCGGCCAGGGCGTTGCCGTCACGGTGATCCAGCTCGCCGGCGCCTATTCGGCATTGGTCAACGGGGGCACCCTGGTGACGCCCCACGTGGTCGCTGCCATCGGCAATCAACCGGTCCCGCCCACGCCTGGCGCCCAGGTGATCTCGCCCACGATCAGCGCCACCCTGACCAACCTGATGTCGTACGTCGTCCACACCGTCCCGTGGTATGCCGCCAAGACCCTGGTCAAGGGTTATGTCATCGGCGGCAAGACGGGCACGGCCGAGATCTGGGATCCGCGCCTGAACCACGGCCACGGCGGCTGGATGGACAATCGCTTCAACAACACGTTCGTCGGCTACATCGGCCGGAACGCTCCCGACCTGGTGATCGCGGTCGAGATCCACGAGGGCAAGCCGCTGGTCATCCGGCAGGGCGATCTGCCCCTGGCCGTGGAGTCGTACGAGCTCTTCCGGCGGATCGCGACCGACTCGATGACGATGCTCGACCTGACGCCGACGGGCTCGGGCACGCCCGCCAGTTCGAATCCGTGACGGTGGGTCGTGGGACACTGGCCAGCGTGACCGACCCGTCGGGCCTGCTGCCGCCGCCCGGGAGCGAGTCGTTCGACGCCGCCGAGATCGCCCGGCTCAGCCGCGGTCAGCTCGTCCATGACGCCGGCCGGCCGATCCGCGGTGGCGCCGTCGATTCCCGGCAGGTCCGGCCCGGCAACCTGT
>JBBRIM010000311.1:0-2664 GCA_038221095.1 Candidatus Limnocylindrales bacterium | reverse complement strand
CCAACCAGTCACGCGGACCAGGCGGCGCGCGATGACGCGCACCTGCAGAGCCTGGGCATCAAGCCCGAACTGAGGCGCTCGCTGGGCTTCCTGTCGAACTTCGCGGTTGCCTTCAGCTACATCAGCGTCTCCACCGGCACCTTCACCCTGTTCGGCCTTGGTCTGTTCGTCGGTGGGCCGCCCTTCTTCTGGTCGTGGCCCCTCGTGGTCATCGGCCAGCTGTTCGTTGCCCTCAACTTCGCCGAACTGGCCAGCCACTTCCCGGTCGCCGGTTCGATCTACCAGTGGTCGAAGCGACTGTCCAACCGGACGCTCGGCTGGTTCACCGGCTGGTTCTACTTCTGGGCCGGGGTCCTGACAACCACGGCCGTTGCCATCACCGTCCCGCTCGTCCTGTCGTCGATCCTGGGTGTCAACGGCGCCGAGAAATTCGGTCCGTTCTCCTGGAACGTGTGGGTCGCCCTCGGGACACTGGTGATCACGACCCTGATCAACGCCTTCGGCGTTCGCTTGATGTCGATCATCAACAACCTGGGCGTGGCCGCCGAGATCCTCGGGATGCTCGTATTCGGCGGCATCCTCCTGATCTTCTTCAACCACCAGCCCCTCAGTGTCCTGACCAATACCTACGGCCTCGAGTCACAAGCCAGTGGCAATTACCTGCCCGTGTTTGCCGTGGCTGCGTTCATGTCGCTGTTCGTGGTGTACGGCTTCGACACCGCCGGCACATACGGCGAGGAAACCCTCGACGCGAGCCGTCATGCGCCCCGGGGCATCCTGTCGGCGATCCTCCTGTCGGGGATCATCGGCGCGATCTTCCTGTTGGCGATCATCCTGTCGACCCCGGATATGGCCGCCGAGATCACGGCCGCCGGCAAGGGCGCCTTCCCGATCGCCGATGCGATTCACGCGAACCTGGGCGATGTCTGGGGCAACATCTACCTCTTCGTCGTGCTGGCGGCCGTCTTCGTGTGCACCATGGCCATCCAGGGTGCGACCACCCGGTTGATGTTCTCGATGGGCCGCGACGGCCGCCTGCCGATGGGCCGGATGTGGGCCAAGGTCAACGCCAACTTCAAGACCCCGACCAACGCAGCGATCGCCGTCGGAGTCCTGGCCGCGATCCCCTTTCTTGTCTCGGACAGCGCCGGAGTGATCGCCATCGGCGCGACCGGCACGATCTACCTCAGCTACTTCCTGTGCAACCTGGGGGTCATGCTGGCCCGCAGCAAGGGCTGGCCCCACAAAGCGGCCTGGTTCAAGCTTGGCAGCTGGGGCATCGTGCTCAATGCCGTTGCCCTGATCTATGGCGGGCTCATGATCATCAACTTCGCGCTGTGGGACAACCCGGCGTTCGGCGACTGGGGCAACACCCTGCGCGACCTGACCAACCCGACGATCAACACCCTGTCGGTCCTCGGCAGCAGCGCCCTGTCGGCTCTGCCCGCCTGGCCGATCTTCGAGACATTCCTCGGGATCATCCTGATCGTCGGTGCGCTGTACTACGTGGTCGCGGCACGCGGCCGGGCAGATACGGTCCAGGCCGATCGGGCCACCGGCGAGGTCTCGATCGCCTGACCGTCCCTGGGCAGCAACGGGCCTGACGGCGCGGCGAGCGAATTGCCGCGCCGTCGGCGTGCTCGGGGCAGGACCAGCTGAGGAGAGCCGATGACCGATGAACGGAACGTGGGCGGCGGCGAGCGACACGACGAGCTGGTCGCTGCGATGCAGCGGGTCCCGGAGCTGGCCGGACGCCGGCTGACCCTGACCGCCCTGTCGGGTGGGATCACCAACCGGAACTACCTGGTCGAGGCCGAGGGCGAGACCGAGCGCTACGTGATCCGTCTGGCCGGAAATGACACGCACCTGCTCGGGATCAGCCGCGAAGTGGAGCAGGCGGCCACCGTCGCTGCGGCAGGCGTAGGCGTGGGACCCGAGGTGACCGCGTTCATCCGTCCCGAGGGTTACCTGGTGACCCGGTTCATCGTCGGTTCAGCGGTGACCGACGAGGCCGTCCACCGGCCTGAGACGATCCAGCGGGTGGCCGACTCGATCCGCCGATTCCACGAGGGCCCGGCGATTCCCGGCCTGTTCATCCCGCTCCGGATCGTGGAGGCCTACCGGGCACTGGCCAGCGCCCGGGGCGTGCCGATCCCGATCGAGTACGGGCTCGCCAGCGCCGTCGGTCGGCGGATCGAGCTGGCCCTGCTGATGAACCCGCTCGATCTCCAGCCATGCCACAACGACCTGCTCAATGCGAACTTCATCGACGACGGACGGCGGATCCGGATCGTCGACTGGGAGTACGCCGGGATGGGTGACCCATTCTTCGACCTGGGCAATTTCAGCGTGAACCACAGCCTGACCGCGGCCGAGGATCGGATCCTGCTGGAGGCCTACGACGCCGGCCCGGCCCGGCCCGATCGGCTGGCCAGGCTGACCCTGATGCGGATCGTGTCGGACTTCCGCGAGGCGATGTGGGGCGTCCTCCAGCAGGGTGTCAGCACCCTCGACGTGGATTTCGTCGGCTACGCCGCCGAGCATTTCGACCGACTCCTGGCAAATGCGGCCACGCCGGCCTTCGAGCGGGCGCTCCACGAGGCGGCCGGCGCCTGACGCGGGCGCCGTCGAGCTGGCAGGAACCGCCGCAACGACGGCCGCGCC
>JBBRIM010000310.1:0-2665 GCA_038221095.1 Candidatus Limnocylindrales bacterium | reverse complement strand
AACGGCAGGACGCCCCGGTGGTCCGGCGTGCCGAACTGTGCCGTGCCCGTCTTGCCTGCAACGACGATCGGCATGTCGACCAGGTTGTAGGTGTGGCGGACGACGACCATGTTGCGGCCGGCGTGGCGCATGATCCGGAGCGTGCTCTGGGGCGCGGCCACCTTGCCGATCACCTCGGGCTCGACCTTGTCGACCGTGCCATCCGGGCCGATGACCTCGCCGACGACGTGCGGCTTGTAGAGGGTTCCACCGTTCGCCAACGCGCAGTAGGCGTTCAGGAGCTGGATCGGGGTCACCGCGACGTAGCCTTGGCCGATGCCGGCGAGATAGACCTCACCCGGGTAGATCGGCAGTCCGAGGGTGTCCATCTTCCACTTGTTCGTTGGCACGATGCCGCTCGCCTCAGCTGGCAGATCGATCTGCGTGGGTGAGCCGAAGCCGTACTGATGGCCCCAGTACCCGTGCCGATCGATGCCCAGCATCGCTGCGGCCTGGTAGAAGAACGTGTCGCTGGAGTGGCCGAAGCCGCAGTAGATGTTGCAGAGACCGAACCCGGCTCCGTTCCAGTCCCGGAACTTGAAGCCACCGATCTGGAGGTAGCCGGCCGTTCGGATCCTCGTGTTCACGGTGATCTTTCCGTCGGCGAGCACGCCTGTGCCAGCCACCAGCTTGTAGGTCGAGCCGGGCGGATATTGATCGCTGATCGCGTGGTTCACCAGCGGCTTCTGGGGATCGTTGAGCAAGCGCTGGTAGTCGGTGGCGCTGATGCCTTCGCTGAAGAGGTTGTCGTCATAGCTCGGCAGACTGACCATCGCCAGGATGGCGCCGGTCTGCGGGTTCATGACGATGACGACACCGCGTTTGAGGCCAGCGGCCTTCATGCCCCAGCGCATCGCCTTCTCTGCGAGCTGCTGCTCGTGGACATCGATCGTCAGCTGGAGCGAGCTGCCGGCCACCGGAGCACGATCTGTACGAAGAACCTGGATCGGGCGTCCCGCCGCATCGCGCTCGACGGTCTCGAGCCCGGACTGCCCCCGGAGCGTGGATTCGTAGGTCGCCTCCACGCCGGCCCGGCCCACCATGTCGTCGGGCTGGTAGCCCTTGGGGCCTAGCACGGGAAGCTCATCGCCGCTGATCGGGCCGGTGTAGCCAAGGACCTGCGACACGAGGGGGCCGAGCTCGTAGTTGCGGCGCGTCTCGACCACGACCTCGACACCGGGCAGCTGGGCCGTCGACTCCGCGATAAGCCCTGCCACCTCCGGCGCGACGTCCTGAGCGACCCGGACGGTGTCGTACCGGGAGCCCGGATTCGAGTCGATGGCGACATTGATGTCGGCCGGATCCATCCCGACCAACGCCGCGAGGGCACTGACGACCTCGGTCCGTCGAGACTCGGGAAGGTCCGACGGGCGGATCTTGACGCTGTACGAAGCCGTGTTCGAGACGAGCGGGGTGCCGTTCCGGTCGTAGATCACGCCCCGGGTCGATGGGGTCGCTTCCTGGACCGTTCTGGTGCCAGCCGCGAAGGCGGTGTAGGGCGTGGTGCCGGCGATCTGGATCGTGAAAAGTCGTGCGGATAGCGCACTCGCCGCCAGGATCACTGCCAGCGCGAAGACGAGGAAACGCAGTCGGGAAGGCGGGGGCACTGGTCGCCCATCCAGGTAGCCGCTCATCGCCTGGCTACCACTCGAGTCGCTCTGCCGTCGCTGCGCGCCGGTCCCTGAGCGTGACAGCCAACGGGCCGACGAACATGCCGATGATCGCGTCGTAGAGCGCGTCCGGCAGGAACGCGCCGAAACCGGGAGTCGTACCGCCCGGCTGCAGGGTTGCGGTCAGTCCGACGAGCACCATGCTGTAGACGACGCTCAGAATCGGCACGGCGACGACGGGAGCAACGAGGCGGAGCCTTGGGAACGGACGGGCGACGAGTGCTGCGCCGCCGATTGCGACGAGGAGGGCAAATGCCGTCCCGCCGAGAGGGCGACCGAGCAGCGAGTCAAGAACCAATCCTCCGACAAACGCCCACGTGACCCCCCGGTCAATTCCAGCGGCGATGGTCCAGATCACGCCCCCGAGGAGGACGGGATGCGGAGCCGCGTCGCCCGACGCAATGTATGGGACGAGAGACGCTTCGAGGAGCGCGGCGACGGTGGCGCCGATCGCAGCGAAGAGCAGGCCCATTTGACGGCGGTCGGTCCTCGGCGGGCGAAGGGAACGCTCGCGAATTGAGCCCTCGCGGCGACGAGCGGTCGGCACTGCCGCGTCGTCTGCCAAGTATCCCACGCTCGCGCCGAGACGGGCAATGGCGCAGATGACCAATCGGCGCAGGACCGATGGCTTCTTTATGTTTCACGTGAAACGCGCCTAAGGCGAAAGCTCAATGCGCCTAGGTGGTAGAGGTGACCCCGGCAGGCGCGCTGGGCCGCGTCCCAGCGCACTGCGGCAAGTGGTCGCTCATCGAGGTGTTTCACGTGAAACGCCCTACGACGCCACCGTTCCGCGATAAGCCGCTGTGCATCTGGTTTTCAGACAATCCGCGGGAGTGAGGGATGCCGCCCGCAATCGAGGCTGGAGGTGCTCAGATGGTAGAATCGAGTCCTGTGAATGACCCCCGGACGACCACCTGAGGTGGGCGAGACGATCGCCTGTGCCAACCAGAAGGGCG
>JBBRIM010000309.1:0-2672 GCA_038221095.1 Candidatus Limnocylindrales bacterium | reverse complement strand
CGAGGCCCGGCGCTACGTCCTGACCCGGCGACTGCTCGACGTTGAGTTCCTCGGGCGGGTCAGCGACGCCGAGAAAGCCCAGCTGTTCAAGACCGCCGACGTCTTCGTGTCACCGGCGACCGGCCGTGAGTCATTCGGGATCGTCCTGCTCGAGGCGATGGCCGCCGGCGCCCCGATCGTGTGTTCCGACATCCACGGCTACAAGGGCGTCGTTCGGCGCGGCGTGAATGCGCTGCTGGTCGAGCCGCACGAGCCGAAGGAGCTGGCCGGGGCGATTGCCCGGTTGCTGGGCGACCCCGGGCTGCGCGAGTCGATGCGGATCGCCGGTCCGCTGCGGGCTGCCGAGTTCAGCTGGGAGCGGGTCAGCGCCAAGGTCGAGGCGTATTACGGCTTCGCGATCCGGCGCCTGGCCGCGACCGGCAGCCTGCCGCCCGATTTCCACGCCGAGGTCCCCGGAACGCTGCCGGTCCTCGCCCAATCAGAGTGAGTCGCCGGCCGGCTCAGGCGACGTCGCCTTCGGGCGCGCCGGCCGAACCGGGTGCCTCGACCGAGCGCGGGATCCGGGCCGACCAGGCGCTGTAGCCCACGACGACGCAGAGCACGCTCAGCATCACGGCGGTCAGGATCGGGACCAGGGCCAGGAGCGGGTTGGCCGCGTGGACTGCATCCGTGTTGTCCGGGAACTGGAACGGGTAGAGCCACGTCGGCAGCACCCCCTGGTAGGCATTGAAGACCGCCGACGGCAATGGCAGGGCCGCGATGTTCGGGTAGAAGGCGATGAAGAAGACGGTCGCCGCGGCAACCACCCCGGCCACGAATCGACGGGCGTCGCGCGCGGTCAGGACGACCCAGGCCAGGGGCAGGAGCACAGCCAGGATGGCGAAGGCGATCGGAGCCGTCGAGAAGCCGGCCTCGTTGATCAGGGGCGTCGTGGGCAGGAGCAGCCGGGCGAAGTACACGGCAACGACGGCCCCCAAGGCGGTGATCACGATCTGGACGAGCTGGCGATCATTGCCGCCAGCGCGCAGCCGAACGAGCTGGGCGACCAGCAGGATGCCGGCCACGATCATCACGATGGCCAGCCCGGCCGCCTGGACCGTGATCAGCAGGTTGCCTGGGGTGGCGTCGACACAGGCCCCCGAGCCGGGGTTGGCCACGTTGACCCGAACGAAGGCGCACAGCGGCCCCTTGAATGCCCACAGCAGGGCCGGCCCGAGGATCGCCGCGGCGCCGGCAACCCGGGCCAGCAGCCAGGTCCGGCGCGACGGGCCGTGCCACAGCTCGGCCAGGAAGTAGGCCAGGGCCAGGGCCAGGAAGGGCAGGCTGGTGTAGTAGTGGTATTGGAACGTCGCCCGGTCGATCCGTATCCAGGGCACCCACTGGAGCAGGAAACCGATCGTGATCAGGCCGAGGCCGAGGCTGCCGCGCTTGAACGCCTGCCAGGCCACGAATGCGATCGCCGGGATCTCCAGCCACCAGGTGACCAGGTTGCCGTTGTCGTAGATCGCGGCCGAGGTGTTCCCGGCGAACCCACCCTGGTAGAACCAGACCGGCTTGAGGTCGAACGGCCAGGCCCAGAACGGCGATGAGGCCGGGTGAGTTGCCCGCAGGTTGTTGTGGTAGTCGTACATCGACCTGGTCAGATCGATCAGGGTCTGGCCGGTGTGTCCGGCCGGCCAGCCGGGAACGATCTGGGGGCTGCCCGACGACGACAGGGCCCACGGGATGTAGCTGATGACATAGACCGCCACCGGCAGGACCAGCAGCGTAGCCACCGCCCAGGCGATCGGGATGCCCAGGCCCCAGCCCGGCCGGAGCCAGCCCGGCGGTGGCGGCGCGGCCGCCGGGACCCCGCTGAGCGGATCGGCCGGGTCGGGCGTGCCTGCCAGCGGGCCCAGCCCGAACGACCCGGCCAGGCGGAACAGCAGATAGACGAGGCCTGAGCTGACCAGGAGCGCCACTGCGACCTCGATCGGCTGGACCGAGATCGAGCCGATCGTGTACGGCGTGCTGGCGACGCCCCGGGCCACCGCCACGAGGAAGACGAGGATCCCGAGGCCGGCCGGGCCGGCGATGGCGAGACGTGTCTCGTCGTCGCTCCAGGCGATCGGCCGGAGGACGGTCAGAAGTACCGCCGCCAGCGTGGCCCCGACCATCACGAACACGAACATGTAGTTCGGCCCGCTGGTGGTCGCGTTGGGAGGTAGTGCCGTCAGGGCAATGTTGCCCAGGACCACGGTGCCTCCGATCAGGCCCAGGATCAGCAGGATCCGGCCGAGCGCAGACCGGCCCAGGATCAGGATCCCGATCCCGGCGATCGCGTAGAGGCCAACCCATTTGCTGGCCATGGCAAGGCCGAGCAGCACACCCACGACCGGCATCGCCACCAGCCATGCCCAGCGCCAGCGCCACCAGCCGGTCCACACCGCGGCAAAGAGGGTGTAGGCCGCGGCGATGAACAAGCCCACGTAGACATCATTCATGGCGATCCGCGACTGCACGAAGAGCATCCCATCCACGGCGACCACGATCCCGACCAGGACCGCGACCTCGCGCCGCCTGAACAGGATCCTGGCCAGGAGATACAGCAGGAGAGCCGTAAGGGCCCCCGCGATCACGCCCGGAAAGCGCCAGGCGAACGGGTCGCCGCCCACGTCAACCGAGGCGATCGT
>JBBRIM010000308.1:0-2682 GCA_038221095.1 Candidatus Limnocylindrales bacterium | reverse complement strand
AACCGTGCCCAGGCCGATGCCCGTGGCCAGCACGATGATGGTCAGGTTGCGCGACAGCGAGCCGAGCTCGAGCGGCAGGATCTCGAAAAAGCGGGTCATCACGCCGGTCAGGGGCCCGGCTCCCAGGGCCAGCAGGACCAGCGTGATCAGGGCGCCGAGGAGGCCCACGAGGGCGCCCTCGAAGATGAACGGCCAGCGGATGAACGCGTCCGACGCTCCCACCAGGCGCATGATCTCGATCTCCTCGGCCCGGGCCACCACGGCCAGCCGGATCGTGTTGACGATGATGAACAGCACCGTCAGGCCGACCAGGCCGAGCAGGATCAGGCCGCCGGTCCGGAGCAGGTTGGTCACGGTCAGGACCCGGTCGACCAGGTTCTGGACCTCTTCCACGGGGCCCACGACATCGGTCCGGGCGCGCAGCGTCTCCACCACGCTGCCGAACTGGTGGGGATCCTTGAGCTTGATGTTGAGGGTGGCCGGCAGCGGGTTGGTGTCGAGGAACGGGGTGAGGTCCTCGCGGCCCTGTTCGGCCATCCGGGCCTTGAACTGGGCAAGCGCGGTCGGCTTGTCGATGTACTCGACCGAGGCCACCTCGGGCAGGGCCGCAATGTCCTGGCGAAGCTGGTTGATCTTCAGGTCGGGCGCGTCATCACGCAGCTCGGCCACCACCTCCACCTTCTGCTCGACGAACTGGAGGCCGGCGTCGAGCCCGGACAGGACGACGAAGAAGGCACTCAGCAGGACGAGCATCAGGACCATCGTGGCCGTCGCCGCGATGCTCATCACGGCGTTTCGCCAGAACCCCTGCCAGGCCCGTTTGAGGCTGAACGCGATGAACGAGAGCACCCTGCTCAGTCCTCGCGGTGGTAAGCGGCGCCGAGCTCGTCGCGGGTGATCCGGCCGTCCTCCAGCGCCACGACCCGCCGGCGCAGGGCGGTCACGATCTCGGCGTTGTGGGTGGCCATCAGGACCGTCACGCCCAGCTCATTGATCCGCGACAGGAGCTGGATGATCTCCCAGCTGATCAGCGGATCCAGGTTGCCCGTTGGCTCGTCGGCAATGATCAGGCGCGGATCGTGGACGAGCGCCCGGGCGATCGCCGTGCGCTGCTGCTCGCCGCCCGACAGCTGCGATGGGAGCTGGGCCGACTGGGCGGTCAGCCCGACCAGGGACAGGACCCGTTCCACGGCCGGCGCGATCTGGCGCCGGGGCGTGCCGGTGACCTCGAGCGCGAAGCCGACGTTCTCTCGAACCGTCTTGGTCGGCAGCAGCTTGAAGTCCTGGAAGATGATCCCGATCTTGCGCCGGATCCGGGGCACCTCGCGCCGATTCAGGCGGGCCAGGTCCTGTCCGTCGAGGATCACGGCGCCCTTGGTCGCGATCTCATCCCGGATGAGCAGCTTGATCAGGGTCGACTTGCCGGCTCCGGACGCCCCGACGAGGAACACGAAGTCCCCCTCGGGAATGACCAGGTCCACGTCACGCAAGGCCGTCTTGCCGTTGGGATAGGTCTTGGTGACGTCGTGCAGGACAAGGATCGCCTGCTCACCGGGCGTTTCCGCGATGGGATGGGCGCCGGGATGCTCGCGGAGCGAGCGCGCGGCGGCTCGCGGAGGGGCCGCGTTTGGGGAAGCCACGCTCGGAGGCTACCACCCTCGACCGGACCTGTCCGCCCGACGGACGTCCTAGAGCAACCCCGGCGAGATCGGCAGGTAGCGGGCAAAGTCCGCGAACGGCCTGGTCCAGCCCAGCAGGATCGGGAAATCCTCGAAGCGCAGCCCGGCCCGGAGCAGGGTTGTGACAGCTTCGCCGGCGACCCCCGGGACCCACATGGCCTGCGCCCCGCGGGCCTGCACGGCGCCCAGGAGGTGGGCCAGGACCGGGCCCATCAGGGCTTCGTCGCGGATCGCCACGGGCCCCAGCCGGCCGGTCTCCCAGGCGTAGCCATAGCCCTGGATCTGTCCGCCCCGGTCCCGGTACAGGAAGCCATGGCGGCCCTCGAGGCGCATGAAGCGGTGATCCTGGGGGTGCTCCACACCGAGCAGCTCGCGATCGAGCGCTCCGACCGCCGCCCCCAGCTCGCGATGGCCGGTGCCGTCCGGTGCGCCGGCGACCATCGTCTCGAAGGGCACCGCACTGAGGCCGGGCGGCAGGCTGGGCAGCGTCTCCGGGTTGGTCACGTAGCCGGCCATCGACAGGAGCGGCAGCCGGGGCACGATCCCGAAGCGGCTGTACAGGCCGATCGAGATCGGCTGGGCACTGTCCGTGGCCGTGGCCAGGACGGCCTCGTCCGGCGAGGCGGGCAGGATTGCCTCGACCAGCCGGCGGCCGATGCCCTGGCGCTGGGCGGCCGGCCGGACGAAGCACATCGAGAGGTACCACAGCCGCTCGCGCATCACGGCCGCCGCGAACCCGGCGATCTGCCCGGGCTCGCTGCCGTTGGTGGCTTCGACGGCTACCACGAAGCGCTCGGGATCCGTGCTGAAGAGGTGCTGGTGGAGGCGGATGATCCGACCCAGGTCGTCGGGGATCTGGGGCTGGTTCAGGCGGCCGGTGTAGTCGTTGATGCTCTCGCGCCAGATCTGGGCGCAGACCGGGATGTCGTCGGCCGTGGCCTGCCGGATCTCGATTCCGGTCACTCGGCCGGCTCGACGGCTCCATCGGGACCGCCGCCGGTCG
>JBBRIM010000307.1:0-2683 GCA_038221095.1 Candidatus Limnocylindrales bacterium | reverse complement strand
GCCATCCCCAGGGCGACGACCAGGACGAACGCGCCGACGAACAACCAGCCGAGGGTCATCACCGCCGGGCCGCCCGTGTTCATCGCGACCAGGAACAGGGTCAGGCAGCCTGACAGGATCGAGATGATCGTGAACGAGACGGCGAAGTTGGAGAATGTCTTCATCCCCCGGCGCAACTCCTGGGCATAGCCCAGGCTATGGAGCTTCTCTTCGTCAGCCGATATCGACCCAACGGGTCTTTGAGCCATCCCTCGAATCCTCCTCTGGGGCAGCGTACGATTGGGTTGGGCGGATTAGGCCGCTCCGGTGGGCTCCTGTCAATACGCAATCTCACAATAGCGCGTGCCTGCGGCCACCGACACCCGCCGGCGCAGGCACGAGCAGGGAGGTCCCGATGGCTGATCGACTGGCGGGCAAGGTCTGCATCGTCACAGGAGCTGGGTCGGGCATCGGCCGGGCCACGGCGATCCGCTTCGCCGAGGAGGGCGCCCGGGTCACCTGCGTGGACGTGGTCCCGGACGGAGTCAACGAGACGGTCCGGCTGATCGGGTCGAGCGCCTTCGCCGTGGTCGCGGACGTGTCCAACCCGCGCCTGGTCGAGGCGTACACGAACGCGACCGTTGACCGCTGGGATGGCCTGGACGTGGTCTTCAACAACGCCGGGGTCAACCTGCCGGGGATCTTCCACGAGGCGACCGACGAGGTCGTGGATCGAACCTTGAACGTCAACGTCAAGGGTCCGATCTACGGTTGTCGGTACGCGATCCCGCACATGCTCCGGCGGGGCGGCGGGTCGTTGATCAACACGACATCGGTCAACGGCCTGGTCGCCGAGCCGTTCCTGGCGATCTACGCCACGTCCAAGGGCGCCATCGTGATGCTCTCGAAGGGGATCGCCCTGGACTACGCCAAGCAGAAGATCCGCTGCAACGCGATTGCGCCGGGTTGGGTGGACACGCCGATCAACTATGCCCATGCCGAGATGCTCGGCGGCCTGGCCGAGGTCTACGCCACGATCGACTCGTTCCAGCCAATCGGCCGCCCGGGCGAGCCTCGCGAGATCGCCAACGTCGCCCTGTTCCTGGCCTCCGACGAGTCGTCATTCGTAACCGGCACGGTCATCGTGGCCGACGGCGGCATGACCGCGAAGTAGGCCACGCGACAGGCCGGACGCCAACCCGTCCGGGGTTCTAGGATCGCTCCACCGACTCGAACAGTCATCCACGCCAGCGTGAGGGATTCGGCGATGAGCAAGGACGATCACGGCCACGCCAAGCATGCCCGCCTCCTCGAGCTGGAGGCGATGGTCGGCGACGGACGAATCGACACGTTGGTCGTGGCGATCACCGACATGCAGGGAAGGCTGATGGGCAAACGCGTCCAGGCCGAGGCATTCCTGGCCGGCGTGATCGATCACGGTGCCCACTTCTGCACGTACCTGCTGGGCACCGACATGGAGATGAACACGCCCGACGGGTTCGCCCTGATGAACTGGGAAACGGGCTACGGCGACTGGATCGCCCGCCCGGTCTGGGACACCCTGCGGGTCCTGCCCTGGCTGGAGAAGACGGCCCTGGTCCTGAGCGACGCGACCGACGAGGAGAGCGGCGACGAGATCCCGGTTGCGCCGCGGGCAATCCTCAAGCGCCAGGTTGCCCGGGCGGCCGCCCTCGGCTTCACGGTCAAGGCCGGCTCCGAGTTCGAGTACTACGTCCTCAAGGAATCGTGGGAAGAGTCGAACCGCAGGGGCTGGGCGATCCCCGAGCGCTTCGGCTACTACAACGAGGACTATCACCTCCTCCAGGCGACCAAGGCCGAGCCCCTCCACCGGCTCCTGCGCAACCAGATGACCGAGGCTCGGATCCCGATCGAGTTCAGCAAGGGCGAGGCGGCTCCCGGCCAGCACGAGGTCAACATCCGCTACGACGACGTCCTCGAGTCGGCCGACCGGAGCGTGATCTTCAAGCACGGGGCCAAGGAGATCGCCTATCTGAATGGCTGGGGCATCACCTTCATGGCCAAGCCGGATGCAAGCTGGACGGGCTCCTCGGGCCACCTCCACATGAGCCTGTGGGACGTCGCCGGGGCGCATTCGCTGACCCATGACCCGGCGGCAGGACTGGCCTACGGCATGTCCAAGACGTTCAGCCACTTCGTCGCCGGGATGATGAAGCTGTCGCGCGAGCTGGCGATCTTCATCGCCCCGAACATCAACTCGTACAAGCGCTACGCGTCCCTGTCTTGGGCGCCGGTCAACGTCGTGTGGGGCCGCGATAACCGGACAACCGGGTTCCGGGTGGTCGGCCACGGCAGCAACCTGCACGTCGAGGATCGCTTCCCCGGCGGTGACATGAACGCCTACCTGACCTACGCCGCCGCGATCGGTGCCGGCCTGTATGGGATCGAGCACGAACTGCCGCTCGTGCCCGAGTTCAAGGGCAACGGATACATCGCCAAGGGCTGCGATCGAATGCCCCGGGCGCTGTACGAGGCGATCTGGGAGCTGGAGAAGAGCAAGGCCGCGACCGAGATCTTCGGCGAGGACGTGATCGCCCACTATCTCAATGCCGCTCGCTACGAGCAGCAGGTCTATGACTCGGTGGTCCATAACTGGGACCGCGAGCGCTACCTCGAGCGCAGCTAGGCGTTCGATCCGGCGGAACCCTGGGCCACTTGAGGGAGG
>JBBRIM010000306.1:0-2683 GCA_038221095.1 Candidatus Limnocylindrales bacterium | reverse complement strand
AGATCCTGCACGCCGCCGGCCTCCTCCCGTTCCGCCGGCGGGCAACCCTCGCCGTCGAGGAGATCAATGCCCTGCACGCCGCAACCGGATCCACCCTGAAGAACGCGATCGAGGTCCTCCGGCGACGGGTTCCACCCACCTTCGAGACGCAGGTCCGTGACTTCCTCGCCGTCCACAACAAGGGCGGTCAGCCGTGTCCCCGCTGTGGGACCCGGATCAGCGAGGTGAGTCCGGGCGGCTTCGTGACGTCCTTCTGCCGCGGCTGCCAGCGCTGAAGGTGCCTGTTCAGTGCTGCCCGGCCGGGGCCAGGCTGGGATCACCCGGCTGGTGGCTTCGGGCGTGGCCGATCGCGGCGGCAAATCCGGGAAGGGCACGCTCGATCATCTCGTCGGTCGCGGTGAGGGAGATGCGGAAGTAGCCGGGGATCTCGCAGACGAAGCCCGGCAGCACCAGGATGTCGTGCTCGCCGAGCAGATCAGCGAAGGCCACGTCGTCGGCCCACGGGGACTTCGGCAGCAGGTAGAACGTACCCTCGGGTGAGTGGACCTGGTAGCCCATCGCCCGAAGCGCCGCGACCATCCGATCGCGCTTCTCCTGGAGGTGTGGGATGTCGATCGACAGTCGGTCCAGGTCGCCCAGCGCGTGCTGCATCAACGCGTTCGGAAACAAGTACCCACCGGCGAACTGGACCAGCATGATGTCGTGGCGGAGCTGCTCACGCCCGGGCATCGTCGGGGGCACGGCCAGGAACCCGAGGCGCTGCCCCGGCGCCAGCAGAACCTTGCCGTAGCTATAGGCGAGCAGGGTGTTCGGGTAGTAGGCCGTCGGGCTGTGATATGGCCGGCCGTCGAATACGAGCCGGCTGTACGGCTCGTCCGACAGGATGTAGATCGTCCGCCCGTTGCGCCGCGACGCATCCTCGAGCAGCGCCGCCAACGCTCGGAGCGTCTCCGGCGGATAGATCCGGCCGGTCGGGTTGTTGGGCGTATTCACGATCACGACCCTGGTCCGCGGCGTGATCGCCGCCGCGATCGCATCGAGATCAAGATCGAACGTCTCGGGCACGGTCTTGACCTTGACCGGAACGAGCCCTGAATCGACGCACAGGACCTCGTAGAAGAACCACGGAGGCAGGCTGAAGATGACCTCGTCGCCGCGATCGGTGACCGCGTTCAGGCCGATCCTGAGGGCGCCGAAACCAGCGTTGGTCAGGGCGATATCCGCCGCTTCGAAAGGAATCCCGCGCCACTCCCGCAGGGAGGCGGCGACGATCTCCTGCGAACGCGGCTCGCTCAGTTTGTACGCATACCAGCGTTCGTCCTGGGGCACGGCGGCGCGCTGCAGGCCCGCGACGAGACCCGGCAGGGCCATCTCGTGGGGATTGCCGATGGCGAAGTCGTTCACGCCCGGGGTCCCCGCCTTGCGCGCATAAGCGGACGCGGTGAAGAAGCGCATGAACGGCTGGGTCGCCTGGACGAGCGCGGCCACCCGGGCCGATGTCGGCTCATGGTTCATGAAGGCATCTCCGTGTTCTGGTCGGGCCGGGTCGGCGGCGTTGGTCAGGGCAGCTTCAGGATCTCGCCGGGGTGGATCACGAATGGGCTCTTGAGCCCGTTGAGTTGCTCGATGATCCTGGCCGTCGTGCGGAAGCGGGCGGCGATCGACGAAAGCGTGTCCCCGGACTTGACCGTATAGGTCTTCGGCCGGGGGGCGGCGGATGGGGCCGGGCTGCCAGGCACCACACCGGAACTCGGGCTGGGGCTGACCGCCGGCGAGCTCGAGCCGTGCGGGCTCGGTCGGGGACTGGCCGCGACCGAGCCATGCGGCGACGGTGAACCGGCGGTGCCCACCCCGGGTGAGCTGGGCGGGCTGAGCCGAGCGAGCAGCAGGGCGCCGAGGGCCGCGACCATCAGGACCACGAGGCCGACCTGGCCCAGTTGACGCCGGTCAGCGAACGATGGCAACCCGAAACTGGCCCGACCCCGATCGACGACGACCGGCGTCGTCCGGGCGAACCCGCGCCGGCCGGCGACCTGGGGGATCGGTACGGGCGCGGCCATCGGCCGGCTGATCGCTTCGGTCAGCGACTGGGGCAAGCCGGCGACGGGTTCGATACCCGGCTCGACGAGCAGCGGGTCAGGCGCTGATCCGGCCGTCGCTTCGGTCAGCAATGTTCCGACGGGCTCGACCGCGACCGGCTCGACGGGCTGAACCGGCTCAGATCCAGGGTGATCGGTTGGCTCGATGGCCGGCTCCGCGGCGGGCACGTCGCTCAGCTCGCCTCCTGGACAGGCAAATTCGGGATGCACGGGCTCGGTCATCAGGCCAAGGATAGCGAAGTCACGGTCGGGGGCCGGGCAACTTGCCCGAACATGCAAAAAACCCTGGCGACGACCTATGTTCCCGAAAGGCTGCCCTCTCAGTATCTTCGGCGCTGGAGAGCTTAACTTCCGTGTTCGGGATGGGAACGGGTGTGGCCTCTCCGCTAGAGTCACCAGGATCTGATGCGTCTGGAGCGATGTTCGTTCGGCGTGTACTGAATCTTCGATCTCGACGAGTCATTCCTGCGCACGTGGCGCGGTAATCCTCGGAGTCAGCCACTGACCCTTGATCAGTTGCTGAAGAGGTCAAGCCCTCGACCATTAGTACGGCTCAGCTTCATCCGTCACCGGACTTCCACATG
>JBBRIM010000305.1:0-2711 GCA_038221095.1 Candidatus Limnocylindrales bacterium | reverse complement strand
CGGGTCCGGGCTCGGCCCGCCAGCTCGGCCGGCAACTGTCGGCCCTGGCCGATCATCTGACGGGCTTCGTGGAGGCGGCCCCGGAGGACCTGTTTCGGATGCCCGGCGGCGAGGCGGACTGGAATGTCGCCCAGGCGATCGGGCATGACGCCGCAGCCCGGGCAGGGCTGTGCCTGGCGGCCGCACGTGCCGCAGCCGGGCAGTGGCCTGACGGTGCCCCGAAGGTCGTCCCCGGGGTGCCGGGAGCGGCCGACGCGGACCGGGCCGCGCTGGTCCGAAGGCTCACCCAGAGTCAACGGATCGTGGATCGGATGGCATCGACCGTCGCTGGGCACGAGACCGACCCATTTGCCGCTGGGGAAGCCGCAGACGACCGCGACCTTGAGGTCGGCGCCGGCGGGGATCGTCAGCGGCAGCATCGACGGCGAAACGCAGACGGAGTAGGTGCCAAGCCTGATGGCCTCGGCGATGAGGGCCGCCACGTCGGCGGCGGTGGCCTCGGGCTTGAGCAGGGTGTGGTCGATCTGACGTGCGACGCTTGCGGCGGTGGGGGAGAGAGAAGTCATGAGGTGCGTCCTTGGTTGGTGGCGAGTTCGGGGGAGCCCGGCGGCGTGGCCGGGGTGCCGGCGAGGGGTCCCTGCGCGGCGGCGGTGACCTCATCGAGGTGGATGCCGCGGCGGCGCAGCACATCGGGGCCGCTAGCGGACTCGCCGGATTCATCAACGGACACCACGCGGCCATCGAGTCCCATTCAACGATACCAAGCGTCGCCGCGGTGACCCTCCGCGGCTTCGCCGGGCGCGGAGGGTCACGGGCAGCCCCGGATCGGCTTCGGTGAACGCCTACGGCAGGTCGACGATCTGCTTGCCCAGCGGCAGGAGCGCGACCGGGATCAGCGTGAAGGTGGCGATCCCGAACGGGATGCCGATGATGTTCTAGATTCCGCCGGACCGCTGGCGGACGAGGCGCATCGCCCGCACTCCCGATGCGCCCGACGCTGCCCGGAGCTCGATGTCTGCGGGCGCCCCTATCCGTGTTCGCTCACGAGATGGACCTCATCGGCAACGAGCCCATGCGCCTCCCGGTGAACCGTGTTGGCCGCCTCTTCGTCGGGCGCGTCGACCAGGCAGAAGATCTTCCCCGCCTGCTCGTCGACCCAGTACTTGAGGTATTTCACGCCGTGGGCGTCCTGGATGGCGAGATCGGCCGCGTGGGCCCCGGCTACGGCGTCGGCCGTCACGCCCCCGCTGATGTTGTGGACATCCATATACAGTGACATCGCTCAATCCTTTCGCTTCGCTTCGCCTCGACGTTTTCGAGGTTCTGGGTACCATTGAGCCTCATCGGTGTTTGACGGAGCGTTTGACAGCTTTCGGATGTGATCTGAATGACCTTCTCCATCCAACTTCTCGGCCGCCCGGCCGTCGGGTCCGGCACGGGAGAGCCCTACGCATTTCGCAGCCGGAAGAGCTGGGCGCTTCTCGCCTACCTGCTCCTGACCGACCGGCACCCCTCCCGTCGGCAGCTCGCATCGCTGTCGTTCGGCACTGCCGATGACCCGCTCCGGGCCTTGCGGTGGAGCATCGGCGAGATCCGGCACGCCCTGGGGCGCGCCGGATCCATTGAGGGCGACCCCGTGGTCCTCCGGCTCCCGGCGGATGCCTCCGTCGACGTCACGGTGGTCAGGAAGGGAGCCTGGAGTGAGGCGGTCCTGCTCTCCGGGCTCGGGTCGGAACTGCTGGAGGGGGCCGCCTTCCGCGATGCGGCCACGTTCGAATCCTGGCTGCTGTCTGAGCGGCGCTACCTCGCCGCGGCCACCGAAGCGATCCTGCACGAGGCCGCGCTGGGGATGATGTCGCGGGGAAACGCCGAGCGCGCCATCGGGTATGCGGTGCGGTTGGTCGGCATGAACGCCCTCGACGAGAACCACCAGGCCCTGCTGATCCGGCTGTACCGGCGTGCCGGCGATGACCTGGCTGCCGACCGGCAGTTCGCCGCCTGCACCGACCTGTTCCTGACAGAGCTGGGGGTGAGCCCGGGGCCGGCCGTTCAGGCTGCTCTGCGTGCTCCGAGCCTTCGAATCGACGGCCCAACGGATACCGCCGCGATCGACGCGATCATCGAGGCCGGCCAGGCCGCGGTGGGTGCAGGAGCCATCGAGGCCGGCGTCCAGTCGCTGCGCATCGGGGTGGCGCTCGCGGATGCCTCGTCGCATGACCGGCTCCGCGTCACCTCCCGACTCGCCCTCGCCGCGGCTCTGATCCACTCGCTCCGCGGCCAGGACGAGGAGGGTGTGGCCGCCTTGCATGCCGCCGATGAGGTGGCGATGGCGATCGACGAACCGGGCTTGGCGGCCGAGGCCCGCGCCGAGATCGGCTACGTCGATTTCCTCCGGGCACGGTATGACCGGGCCGAGCTGTGGCTGACGGATGCCCGCACGCTCGGCCGGGAATCGCCGTCAATGGTGGCGAAAACCGAAATGTACCTCGGGTCGATTGAGAGCGATCGCGGCAACTATCCCCAAGCCCTGCAGCACCTCGCCCAGGCCGTGGACGCCGCACGACTGGCGGGCGAGGGGCGGATGGAAGCCTATGCACTCTCGATGCTCGGCCGGGTTCACCTTCTCCGTCTCGATCTCGATGAGGCCGCCCGGTGCCTGGATCTTTCCCTCGAGCTGTGTGCACGGAGCCAGTGGCTTGCGCTCGCGCCGT
>JBBRIM010000304.1:0-2719 GCA_038221095.1 Candidatus Limnocylindrales bacterium | reverse complement strand
AACCCTGGTTGCCGGCTTCCCGCCGGTCCTCGGGATCGGGGCCGCTCTCCTGACCGGGCTGGCGGTGGGCCTGGCCAACGGCCTGCTCGTGACGGTCACCCGGATCCCGTCGGTCGTGGCCACCCTGGGGATGCTGACGATCCTGCAGGGCGTGACCCTCGTCCTGACCAGGGGCACGAGCCAGTTCGGGCCCCAGCTTGCCCCGCTGATCTACCTCGCCCAGGGCTACGTCGGGCCGGTTCCGATCCCCGTCCTGCTCAGCATCATCGCCTATGTCGTGGCCTGGGTCGTCCTGACCCGCACGCCGTTCGGAATGCACGTGTACCTGGTCGGCGATAACCCCGAGGCTGCCTACCGTACGGGGATCAACGTCGACCGGGTTCGCCTCACTGTGTTCGCCCTGGCCGGCTGCCTGACCGCTGTGGGCGCTCTGATCCTCGTCGGCCGGGTGGGGCAGGCCCAGGCCACCCTCGGGCTCGACGCGCTCTTCCCGGTCCTCACGGCAGTGATCCTGGGCGGTACGGGCCTGCAGGGCGGCCGGGGTCGGATCCAGAACACCCTGCTCGCCTCGATCTTCCTGGCCACGATCGTCAACGGGCTGATCCTGCTCGGGGTCGATTCGAGTGCCCAGAGCGTGGTCGAGGGCGGGATCCTGATCCTGGCCGTCTCGCTCGATCGGTTGCGCCGATGACCGCCCAGCTGCTGATCGACGGAAAGTGGGTGCGCGCCCAGTCCGGCCGCGCCGCGGCCGTGATCGGCCCGGCCGCCAACGAGGAGGTCGGCCAGGTTGCCGTCGGGGGTCCGGCCGACATCGACCTGGCGGTTGCGGCGGCCCGGCGCGCCTTCGATGACGGGCCCTGGCCCAGGCTGTCGGCCAGCCAGCGCGGCCGCTACCTGCTCCGGATCGCCGCATTACTCGAGCGGGATGCGGCCGAGATCGCCCGGATCGAATCGACCAACAATGGCAAGCCGATCCGCGAGAGTGCGGACATCGACCTGCCCCTGGTCGTCGACTGCTTCGAGTACTTTGCCGGCTACGCCACGAAGCTGACCGGGCACACCCTGCCCGTCCCGGGTGATGTCCTCGCCTACACCGTTCGCGAGCCGATGGGCGTTGTTGGGGCGATCACCCCGTTCAATTTCCCGCTCCTGCTGGCGACCTGGAAGCTGGCCCCGGCCCTGGCCTTCGGCAACACCGTCGTGATCAAGCCATCGTCGGAGACGCCTCTCTCGACGCTGCGCCTGGGCGAGATCTGCCAGGAGGCGGGCCTGCCGCCGGGTGTCGTCAATATCGTCACCGGGGACGCGACTGCCGGAGCCCGCCTGGTTGCCCACGGCGCCGTCGACAAGATCTCGTTCACCGGTTCGACCCAGGTCGGCAAGGAGATCGCCGCGGCCGCGGCCGGTAACCTCAAGCGGGTCTCGCTCGAGCTCGGGGGCAAGGCGGCCAACATCGTGTTTGCCGACGCGCCGCTTGAGGATGCCGTCGCAGGCGCCCTCTTCGGGGTCTACTGGACCCAGGGCGAGATCTGCACGGCCGGCTCGCGGATCCTCGTCCAGCGCTCGATCTTCGAGGCCTTCGTCGCCCGCTTCACCGAGCGCGTCCGATCGCTCCGGCTGGGCGATCCGCTCGATCGGGCGACCCAGATCGGGCCGCTCGTTTCGAAGCGCCAGCTCGAGCGGGTGATCGGCCACATCGACGCCGGGCGAGCCGCGGGCGCGCGGCTGCTCGTTGGCGGTGGCCGCCCGACAGACCCCGGCCTGGCCCGCGGCAACTACGTCGAGCCGACCGTCTTCATCGACGTCCGCCCGGACATGTCGATCGCCCGCGAGGAGATCTTCGGACCGGTCGCCGTGATCATGCCCTTCGACACGGCCGAGGATGCGATCCGCCTGGCCAACGACTCGGCCTTCGGCCTGACCGCGGGCGTCTGGACGGGTGACGTGAAGCTTGCCCACCGGATGGCCCGCGCCCTGAGGGCCGGCACGGTCTGGGTCAACATGTACAACGTGGTCACGAGTGAGGCGCCCTTCGGCGGCTTCAAGGAGAGCGGCTGGGGTCGCGAGAACGGGCCCTATGCCCTGGAGGCCTTCACCGAGGTCAAGGCCGTCTACGTCAACCTCGCCGAGCGCTCGCTCGACTGGTTCGGGCCGACGCCATGATGAGTCCCGGGTCGGCCGCAGCCACCTCGTCGGTCGCCGAGCTCCACTTCATCCCCGAGGTCCTCTTCGGCCGGGGAGTCCTGGCCCGCGTCGGCAGTACGGCCCGCGGCTACGGCACGCGCGCCCTGCTCGTCACCGACCAGGGGATGCGCTCGACCGGGATCGTCGACGAGGTGATCGGCCTGCTCGCCCGGGCGGGTGTCGAGTCGGTCGTCTTCGACCAGGTCCAGCCCAATCCCACGATCGAGAACGTGGAGGCCGGCCTGGCCGCCGGCGCTGACCTCGAGATCGGGACGCTCGTGTCGATCGGCGGCGGGAGCGCCCATGACTGCGCCAAGACGATTGCCCTGGTCGCGGCCAACGGCGGCTCAGTGCGCGACTTCGAGGGCCTCGACCGCTCGCCCCACCGGGCGATTCCGCTGATCGCCGTCAACACGACGGCCGGCAGCGGGGCCGACGTCAGCCGCTTCGCCGTGATCAGCGACCCGGCCCGCGGCGTCAAGATGATCATCGCCGATCGCCACCTCGTGCCCCGCGTCGCGATCAACGATCCGCT
>JBBRIM010000303.1:0-2723 GCA_038221095.1 Candidatus Limnocylindrales bacterium | reverse complement strand
GACCCGGACGCCTGGCCGGCGGGGCCGGGCCGGCGCGAGGCAGCAGGACGGTGACGCGCATAGCGGCTCATCGGCTCGATCATACCGCGCCGCGTTAGCCGAGCCCCGGCAGCAGGCCGGCAGGCAGCGATCAGCGGCCGTCGACGACCTGCAGATCGAGGGGCGAGTGGTTCAGCACGAGCGGCCCGTCCGGCCCGCACACGACGATGTCCTCGAGCCGCGCCCCATAGCGCCCCTCGAGGTAGATCCCGGGCTCGATACTGAAGGCGTGACCGGCCCGGAGCGGTTCGGAGTTACCGGCCACGAGGTACGGCTCCTCATGGGCCTCGAGCCCGATCCCATGCCCAAGCCGGTGGAAGAACTGGGGGCCATAGCCGCCGGCCGCGATGATCCCCCGGGCGGTTGCATCAAGTTCCTCGCAGGTCACGCCGGGTCGAACCGCCGCACTGGCTGCCGCCTGCGCTTCGCGCAGGACCCCGAACAGGCGCCTGAACTCGGGATCCGGCCCGGTTGCCGGATCGCCGCCACCCACCCAGATCGTGCGGGTCGTGTCCGAGGTGTAGCCATCGAGCGTGCCCCCGATATCGAGGACGATCGGCTCACCGGCGCGGATCACGCGCTCGGAGGCCTCGTGATGGGGCGAAGCGCTGTTCGGCCCCGAGCCGACGATCGCGAACTCGGCCAGCTCGTGGCCCTCGAGGACGAGTCGCTCGCGAACCTCCCGGCTGACCTCGGTCTCGGTCCGGCCGATCAGGTGGCCTGCGCTGACCTGGCGGATCACCCGATCGGCCGCCTGGGCTGCCAGTCCCAGCAGGGCAATCTCGTCGGCGTCCTTGACCATGCGCAGCTGGCGGGTGATGGTCGAGGCCACTTCAACGGTCGCCTCCGGCAGCGCTGCCTGCAGGCGGAGCAGGAAGGTGGCCCACAGGCGATCGCTCACTGCGACCCGCCTGATCCCGGCAGGGGTGAGGTCGAGCTGGCCGGCGAGCCGGGCGACCAGCAGGGCGACCGCATCGTCGGTCTCGTCAAAGGTGACGACATCGAGGAAGCCGCCGGCAACGACCGGGCACGATCGCGCCGAACTGACCTCCAGGCGCGGCACGATCAAGGTCGCCGGACCGCGCCGGGGCAGGGCCAGCATGGTCAGCCGCTCGAGGGGCATGGCCGCGTACCCGGTCAGGTAGCGCAGGTCCGCGCCGACGCCGATGAGGGCAGCGTCAAGACCCGCTCCGGCGGTCAGCCGGGTTGCGTCGGCGATCCGCTGGGCGTACCGGGCGGGGCCCACGACCGGCCGCTGACTCACCCGATGATGTCGAGGATATGCCGGAAGATGTCGGCCGCCGCGACGACTCCGATCGGCCGCCCGTCCTCGACGATCGGGATGTGCCGGAACTCACCAACCGCCATCTTGTGGATCGCGATTGCGATCGTCTCATCGTGGCGCAGGACGACCGGGTCGCGGGTCATGAAGTCGCGGACGAGGAACGAGCTCAACCGGATGCCAGTTGTCCGGACCACCGCGTCACGATCAGTGAAGATCCCGGCCAACCTGTCGTCGGCCATCACCAGCAGGCAGTCAACCGGGCCGGCGTGCATCAGTTCAATCGCCTCGTCGAGGGGCATCGTGGCCGGCACGGTCAAGGGCGGCCTGGCTCCGAGGGCATCGAGATGCTCGCCCAGGAGCCGGCCGTGGAAGTCGATCGCATCCTGGGGCAGGTCAACGGCGGTCAGGTCGGCGCCGCACTCCTCGCACAGATCCTCGCCGGCGAAGTTCGGGTGATGGCAGACCGGGCAGATCGTCATTGCAGTCAGCCTCGCCTACTCGACCAACCAGGTTTCGCCGGCCGTCAGCAGCTGCCGGATGTCGCCCACGCCCCGCCTGGCCACGGCCTCATCCACCTGGGCCGTCATCAACTCGTCGTGGGTGGGCAGCCGGACGTCCCGGATGACCCCCACCGGAACTGGGAACTCGGGCCAGAAGATGCGCGAGAGCATGAACGCGATGAGCGGATCGGTTTCGTCGTGGACGAGCAGGTCCGCCTCGCTGATCCCGTCCTGGCCGACCCGAACGACCTCGGGCTGGTGGCCGTTCAGGCGGATGCCCTGGTCGCGGTCCTTGCCGAAGATCATCGGCTTGCCGTGCTCCAGGACGAGCATCCGGTCCTCGCGGACTTCCCGATCGGTGAATTCGCGGTAGGCCCCGTCGTTGAAGATGTTGCAGTTCTGGAGGACCTCCACGAAGGCCGAGCCGTGATGCCAGCCGGCCCGGTTGAGGGTCGCCTGGAGGTGCTCGGTGTGGGTGTCGACCGACCGGGCGATGAAGCTCGCCTCGGCAGCGAGGGCCACCGAGAGCGGACTGATCGGGTGGTCAATCGTGCCGGACGGGGTGGACTTGGTGACCTTGCCGAACTCGGAGGTCGGCGAGGCCTGGCCCTTGGTCAGGCCGTAGATCCGGTTGTTGAACATCACGACCTTGATGTCCACGTTGCGCCGCATCGTATGGAGGATGTGGTTGCCGCCGATCGACAGGGCGTCACCGTCACCGGTGATCACCCAGACCATCAGGTCTGGCCGGGCGGCCTTGAGGCCGGTTGCGATGGTCGGTGCCCGCCCGTGAATCGAGTGGAAGCCGTACGTGTTCATGTAATACGGGAGCCGGCCCGAGCAGCCGATCCCACTGATGAACACGATGTTCTCCTTGGGGAAGCCGAAGTCGGGCATCA
>JBBRIM010000302.1:0-2729 GCA_038221095.1 Candidatus Limnocylindrales bacterium | reverse complement strand
CGATGACTCGGGCTCGGGCTCGGGGTCACGCTCGCGATCGTCGCCGTCGTCGAGCGTTCGGCCGAGGGCGATCACGATGCCGCCGGCCAGGATCGCCAGCCACGTCCATGCCATCAACGTCGGCCCGAGGTAGTAGCGGTCGATCTCCGCGTTCTCGTAGGACGCCGCGAAGGCGCACGTGAGGAGCACGGACGCGCCGCTCAACAGGGCATACGTGGGTCGCAGGACCACCGTCGCCACGAACCCGACGGGGATCAAGGCCGCCAGCGGACCGAAGGCGCCCGCCGTGCGATGGACGAGATCGGCGAGCTTGGCTGGAAGGTCCGCGAACGGTCCGGCCACGCTCAGGTGGAATTGCTCCGCCAGGGCGATATACCAGAACCCGTCCCAGGTGTCGGGCCGGCCATAGACCATCGGTGCCCGGAACGGGCCGGCGCGCAACGGCAGCTCGAGGAAGACCAGGATCACGGTCGCGGCGAGCGCGGCGGCGCAGGTCGCGACGAGGCGCGGGCGCCGCAGCAGGCCGGGGTCCACGGCCAGGATGAAGATGGCGATCCCCGGCGCCAGGAGGAGCGTCAGCGAGTGATTGCCGACGGCCAGGCCGAGCACCACAGCCGCGCCGATGAGAAAGCGATCGTCCGCCTCGTTGGCGCTGTGCGCGGCGTCCGCGTCAGCCCGAACGCTGACCACCCGGTGCTCCCAGGCCACGAGGCAGCGCAACAGGATCGCCACCAGTGCGAGGTGGAGGGCGTGGGCGTCGGCGTGGGTCCCGATCGACCAGGCGATGTCGGTCAGCGCGAGGCCGAGCCCGGCCAGCACGCCCAGCGCCGCCGACCGGGTGAGGGCCCGGACCAGGTCGACCGTGACGGTGGCCGCCACGGCCAGGCTGATCGCCGCGAACAGGTTCATCCGGAAGGCCGGGTCGCCGAACGCGGTGAGCAGGATGTTGAGGAGCCAGCCCAGCAGGACGTACGTGGGGTAGCCGGTCGGGTGGGCTGTGCCCATGAGCGGGGCCACGGCCTGGAGCTCGGCGGTGTCCCAGAAGCCGAGACCCGGCAGCAGTGCGAGGCGGGCCGCAACGAACGCGACGAGGCCAACGAGGATCGACGGCGCCCAGCGCGCCGCAGGGGCCATCACCAGCCGAGCTGGCGGGCCCACACCACCCCCCACGCATTGACGGCGATCGAGACCACGACGAGGCCGATCGCCAGCGGCATCGCCCATCGGCGGGGGTGGTGGGCCATCCGGTCGAGGCCGAGCGCCACGAGCGGGAGCGCGAACGGCACCGCGTCGTTGCTGAACCGGTACCCGAACTGGACCCACCCCTGGCTGAAGTGCATGAGATCGATCAGCACGACCAGCAGGACGGCCAGGGCCGCGCCTGTGACGAGGCGGCTCCGGCCGTAGCGGCGGAGGGCCGGGATCATCAGCAGGAAGGCCGGGCTCGTGAGCAGGACGCTCATGCCGATGTCCCGCGGTACCGCCAACGGACAGTCGACATCGAACAGGCCGCGTTGGGCGCCTGGCTTCGTGCACAGCGGCTCATCGAGCGTGCCCAGGGTGTCGCGCAGCCGGTCCGGGAGGACCTCGGGGGTCGTGAGGAACATGACCCCGATGTTCTGGGCGAGGTAGCGGGGATCCTCCGCGGACCACTCGGGGTGGTAGTGCAGGGCCGTGTAGGAGCGCGCCTCGAGCTGGTAGAGGTGGTCGTATGCCGGGTGGAAGACGTGGCCGGTCACCACGACGTTGTAGGCCAGGAGCGCGGCCACGGGCAGCGCTGCCCCGAGTCCTGCCGACCAGCTGCGGCGCCACCAGCTGCCTCCCGAGCCAAGCAGGATGAAGAAGGGCGCCGCAGCGAGGACCGACAGGCGCGCCGTGGCCGCGAGCCCGAACAACAACCCGGCCAGGAACTGGCGGCCATCGATCGCGAATCGACGCATCACCGGCGGCGCAGGTTCGGTCACCGCTGGCTCGGTGGTCGTCGCACCCGTCCCGTCGTCGAAGCCGGCCTCGTCGTCCTGCGCCGCGCGATCCGCCCCGAGTGCCAACCCCACCGCGAGCATCGTCAGTCCGACGGCCGCGATGTGGGCCTGGTACCAGGTCGTCGCCAGTTGGGCCGTGTACCAGAACACCGTCCCAAAGGCGAAGAACATTGTCGTCGCGAAGCGCGTGATCGGCTGGATCCGCAGGCGCCCGAGCATCCACCAGCAGATCGCCACGTCGATGGCCGCCAGCGTCGTGAAGATCGTCTGGTCGTCGGTCGCGAGACCCCACACCGCCACGAACGGGACGAGGATCAACGCCGGCAGCGGCGGGAATGGGATCAGGGCGCGCGCCACGCCGTCACTTGACGCTACCGGCAGGACGTCCTGGAAGAAGTAGTTCCCAAGGCTGCCGGCCGTTCCGAGCACGGGATAGCGGATCGCCGCCTGACCCTCGAGGAACGCCGACGCCTGCCACACGAAATGGTCGTAGAACCGATCCGTCCGGGTCACGAGGTACACGCCCAATGCGACGAGCGCGAGCAAGATACCGGCGATGAGGTCCAGCCGGCGATCCAGTCGGGCGGCCGTCCAGCCGGCCACGGCGTCGCTCCGGCTGCCCTGTGCTACGCTCCGATCCACCTTCCACGCTCGTGCAGGAGCCGTTTCCCGGTGACTGGCCCCGTATCCGGTGGGTACGAGCGAGGCACGGGAGCGCCGTCTCGGTCGACCGGGATCCAGGGGACT
>JBBRIM010000301.1:0-2738 GCA_038221095.1 Candidatus Limnocylindrales bacterium | reverse complement strand
TTCCGGGCGCTGCTGCCAGCGGTCGATCCGGGCAGCGATCATCCTACCAACGACGAAGCCGACCACGCCGATCACCACGACGATGCCGAGCAGGACCGCGAGCCACTCGATCATCCGGGGTCCCGTGACCCGTCGGAACGTGCTCCGTCGGACGTGGCGTCCAGCTCCCCGGTCGCCAGCCTGATGGCCAGCTTCAGGCCAACCGGCGCGTCATCGGGGCTGCGCACGATCCGGCCGTCGCCGCCCCGGCGGACGATCGCGTAACCCCGATCCAGGGTGGCCTGCGGCCCGAGCACGGACAGGGCCACGGCACCGGCATCGAGGGCTGCCTGGGCGGCTCGGAGCCGGATTGCCACGAGGGCCGCGAGCTGCGCACCGGCCCGCTCATCGGCCGTCCGAGCGAGGCCCAACCGATCGAGGACGATCCGGCTGGCCCGATCGAGGAAGACGCCGGCACGCTCGCGGGCCTGGGCCAGACGATCGGCCGGTCGGAGCCGATCGAGGCCGCGCCGCTCGGCGTCGAGCTCGCGCCGGGCACCGCCGACGGTTCGCTGGGCAACGCTGGTCAGGCGCTGAAGTTCGGCCGCCAGCCCGGCGGCAACCTGGACCCGGTCGGGCACCACGACCTCGGCCGCGGCCGATGGTGTCGGCGCCCGCAGGTCGGCCGCAAAGTCGGCCAGGGTCACGTCCGTCTCGTGGCCGACCCCGCACACGAGCGGCAGCGGATGGTCCACGATCGCCCGGACGACGCGCTCGTCGTTGAACGACCAGAGGTCTTCCAGCGAGCCGCCGCCACGGGCCAGGATCGTCACCACCGGTGCATCGTCGGGCCGGCCCTGGCTGACGCAGTCGTCGGCATAGCGGGCGATCCGGGCCAGGGCGGCAACGATGCTCGCCGGGGCAGGATCACCCTGGACCTGGCATTGCGCGAGCACGACCCGGGTGAGCGGCCAGCGCCGCTCGAGGACGTGGCGGATGTCGTGCCAGACCGCCCCGCTGGCGCTGGTTGCCACCGCGATCACCGCGGGTCGGAGGGGCAGCGGACGCTTGCGCGTCGCGTCGAACAGCCCCTCGGCAGCAAGCCGGGCCTTGAGCTCCTCGAAGCGAAGGGCGAGCTCGCCGAAGCCTGCCGGCTGGACCGCGCTGACGTAGAGCTGGTAGATCCCCTGTTGATCGAAGACGTCGATCCGACCATGGGCCACGACCCGCAGCCCGGTCCGAGGCTCGAACGGCGAGATGACCCGGTCGTCGCGGAACCAGATGCACGACAGCTGGCTGCGCTCGTCCTTCAGGGTGAAGTAGGCGTGCCCGGCGGACGAGATCGTGACCCGGCCAACCTCGCCCTCGACCCATACATCGCGCAGCCGATCGTCGGAACGGACGGCATCGCGGATCACGTGGGTCAGCTCGGTGACCCCCACGATGTTCGGCCGGAGCGCGTCCGGGACGGTCTCGAATCGGGGCGTTTGTGCCGATTGGGCCGGTTGGGCCGCCGGGACAGCCGCCGGGACCGCTCGTGCCGGCCGGACTGCGGTCACGTCGCCGGGCAGCGCATCCCACGACGGCAGTGCCCAGTCGGGCGGCTCGTCGGCGGCCGACCCTTGGGGTGGCGGCTCCCGAAAGCTCATTGGATCAAGCTCAGACCCGGGTCTGGTATTCGCCCGTCCGCGTGTCGACCCGGATCGTGTCGCCTTCGTTGACGAAGATCGGGACGGTCACCACGAGGCCGGATTCGGTCGTGGCCGGCTTGCGCGCCCCGGTCTGGGTATCGCCCGCGAAGCCGGGCTCGGTCACGGCCACGACCAGGTCCACCGTGACGGGCAGCTCGACCCCGATTGTCTCGCCCTGGTAGCTCGTCCGCTCGAGGAGCATCCCGTCCTTGAGGTAGTGGACAGAGTCTTCGAGCTGGGCCGCGGTCAGCGCGAACTGGTCGTAGTTGTCGGTATCCATGAAGTGGTAGTCGTCGCCGTCGCGGTACAGGAACTGGACGGGGCGGCGGTCCATCTGGGCACGCGGCCACTTCGTCCCGGCCTGGAAGCTGCGCTCGACCGTCTGGCCCCGCTTGATGTTGCGCAGGGTGATCTTTACCTGGGCAGATCCACGGCCCATCTTGATGTGGTGGTAGTCGAGGATCTGCCAGAGGTCGCCGTCGAGCTCGATCGCGACGCCTTTGCGGAGTTCGCCGGTACTGATCATCTGGGGGTGGGCTCCTGGAGGGTTCTACGCCGGCTCCAGATTGTAGCCGAGGGTCACCTCGGGCCGGCAACGGCGGCCCGAGGCGACCGTCAGCGCCGGGCCGCCCGGCCCAGCCCGAAGATGTGTACCCAGAACCTCAAGACCATGGACTCAGCCTTGAACTGGGTGAGACACGGCTCCAGACGCCGCGATTCGTGCTCGCGAGCCGCGCAACGGCCTCGAATGTGCGTCCAGGGCGACAAACGGCCGGTTTCGAACACTCCGGAGGGCCTCGCTGGCCGGCCGGCGCCCGGGAGTCGCTCATTTGAGGTTGTGTGTGCACGCGCCGGAGGTCGAACCACGGCGCGAGCCGCAGCGTCGGCCGACCGTCAGCGGCCGACGATCACGATCCCGCGCGGGAACCTGGTGAGCGTCTCGACCCGGCCCGCGGCCAGATCGACGGCGACGAGGTCCTCGATCCGGACACCGGTCTGGCCCTCGAGGTAGACGCCCGGTTCGACCGAGAACACCGTCGGGCTGGGCAGCGCGGTACCGGCTGCCCG
>JBBRIM010000300.1:0-2749 GCA_038221095.1 Candidatus Limnocylindrales bacterium | reverse complement strand
AGCTGGGGCAGGTGCAGCTCCCGCGCGACCCGCTCGGCCAGCTCGGCCGAGACCGGCGAACCGGAGATGATCCCAGTCCGGAGGCTGGCCAGGTCACGCGGACGAGCCCGGTTGGCCTCGAGCTCGGCAGTGAACATCGTGGGCACCCCGTACAGGACGGTGCACCGTTCCGCGGCAATCGCGTCGAGGGTTCGCTCCGGGTCGAACCAGTCGGCCGGGATCACCAGCGCCGCTCCGTACCACAGCGCGGCCAGGGTGCCCATCACGCTGCCGAAGCAGTGGTGGAATGGCACCGGCAGGCACAGCCGGTCGGCCGGACCGAGGCGCAGGTTGCCGCCCACGGCAGCCGCGTTCTGGAGCAGGCCCCGGTGGCTGAGCATCGCTCCCTTGGGCGTTCCGGTCGTCCCGGACGTGTACAGGATCGTGGCGACATCATCGGGCGTCGTCGCGGCCGTGGCCCGGATGAGGTCGGCGTCGGCGATCGCCCCACCGGCCTGCCGAAAGTCGAGCCAGGAGCGAAGCTTGGGCAGGCTCGCCGGGAGGGCCACGCCGCCCGGCAATTCCACGATCTGCTCGAGCGAGCGGGGCAGGGCCCGATCGATCCGGCCCAGCGCCTCGGCGCTGTTGCCGGCATGGGCTGCGGCCAGGAGCAGCCGGCTGCCCGACTGCTCGAGGACGAAACGAAGCTCGTCCTCGGGCGCGCTCGGGCTGACGGCCACGAGGACCGCCCCGATCGTGGCGCTGGCCACCTGGACGAGCGGCCACTCGGGCACATTCCGGGCGGACAGCGCGACCCGATCGCCATGCCCTACTCCGGCGGCGAGCAGTGCCCGGGCAATCGCCCGGACCTCGTCGCGCAGCTGCTCGAAGGTAAGCCGGCGCCCGGCGCCAGCGTGAACCAGGGCCTCCCGGCCGGCATGGCGGCGCGACGTTCGCTCGAGCACAGCCCCGATCGTGGCCGATGCGGGCCGGCTCGCTCGAATGGGCCGGGCCGGGCTGGCCGGCGGCCTGCTCCGGACGAGCCGGCTGGCTACCTCGCCGCGCTCCACCAGGCGCAGGGCCAGCCCGGCTGCCACCAACAGGCCGTGGGCCCCGGCCCGGATCGCCCGGAGGGCGCCGTCCTCGTCGTCGACAGCCGCCACGATCGGCACGGCGCCGGCCGATTCGCGGGCTGCCTCGATCCCGTCGGCGCCGGCAACGATCAGCGTTTCTGCGTCATGTGCGAGCGCAAAGCGGACCTGGTCCCTGGTCGCGACCCGGACCCCGGCCGGACGACGGCCGCGGGCCCTGGCCAGGTCGAGCAGGTTCAGGCCGTCCGGATCGGCCTGGACGAGGACGCCGGCCCGAACTGGCAGGCTGCCCACCGTTTGCTGAGCGGCTCCCGCCCGGGGGCTCCGCTCGAATGACACGCAGACCGAATCACCCGGCCGGCCATAGACCGGGCTACCGCCAGACTCGACGACGATCGTCAGGGCAACGCCGGCCCGGCGCAGCGCGTCGAGCTCGCCCCGCCCGGAGACGGACACCCACAGCTGGAGGCCCGGACTGGTCATCGCTCGACGCCCGGCCGGCCGACGATCGCGTCAAGGCCGCGACGCGCCCCGGCCTGGGCTTCGCGGACGCTCGCCTCGGCGCCACTGAGGTAGAGCCGGCCGAAGCGACCCACCGGCCGGATGTCGATCACGTCAATCTCGGCCGAGCGCTCGGCCTCGTTGGCGGCCAGCAGGATATAGGCCGCTGGGGTGACCTCCATGACCAGCAGTGTCTGGTGGGGCACGAGCAGCGATCCACGCCGGAACCGGTTGATCAGCTGGGCCTGGAAGGCGGTGATGTTGGTGACCAGGTTCTCGCTGACCACCTTCGGCCGGATCCGGTCCTCGACCGACAGGCCGAGCCGCTCGAGGATCACCCGGCCGGCCTCCTCGACCACCTGGGGATCCTCGGAATGGAGTGCCAGCAGGCCGAACTCACGTTCGACGACCTGCGATTCGGGCCGGACCGCGGTGGCCTTCAGGGCGGCGTCGGCCACCCGGTAGATCTCGTTGCCGGGTGCGAGCTCGATGAACAGCTGGGCCATCCCCTCGAGCGGGATGTCACCGTCGGCCACGGTCGCCTCGTAGGCGGCATAGCGCGGCTGCATCCGCGAGACGATCCCGAAGGCGCGCAGCTCCAGGGCGGTGGGTGCCACGCCTAGCGCTTCTCGAAGGTCATCTTGCCACCGGATCGGACCGAATCGACGATTCCCACGATCGCCGCATCGACGGGCGTCCCGGGTACATCGAGGGCGCGCGCCGCCGGCGAACCACGAACGACCAGGACGAGCTCACCCTCGCCGGCGCCGACCAGGTCGGCGGCGACGTACGGGGTCGTCCCACGAGATTTGGCATCCAGGCCGGCGTCCTCGACCAGGAGGAGCTTCATCCCGACCAGCCGGCTTTCCTTCATTGAAGCCACAACCGAACCCACGACTCGAGCCAGGTCCATCGTTCAGCTACCTCCATCCTGTTCGGCGTCGGCGGTCGCTTCGGCGCGGATCGACGCAATGAGTGCGATTGCGGCCTCCTCGGCCTGGGCTGCCTGGGCCTCGCTGCCGGCCACGATCAGGCGACCGTAGAGTCCGGTACCGGCCACCCGAACGAGCCCGACCTCGACGGCCTTCTCGATCTCGTTGGCAATCTGGTAGACGTACGCCGCGGGGGTGACCTCGAGGACGTACAGGGTTTCGCCGGGCAGGGTCCAGGTGCCCCGC
>JBBRIM010000299.1:0-2772 GCA_038221095.1 Candidatus Limnocylindrales bacterium | reverse complement strand
AGATGCGGTGCGACACGTACACGATTGCTGTTCCGGAAGCACGCAACCGTAGGAGGATCCGTGACAGGTTGGCGACCTCGGCATCGTCGAGTGCGGCAGTCGGTTCGTCGAGGATAAGCGCGCGAGCGTCGATCGCCAGGGAACGGGCGATGACCACGAGTTGGCGCTCGGCGACCGTGAGCGTCCCCAGTCGCTGTCTCGGTCGCACCTGGAGTCCGATCAGGTCGAGGACGGTAGCGGCACGCCGGTGGGCCGCTGCCCAATCGACGACCCCGGGAACCGTGCCGGGCAGTTGCCCAAGGAGGATGTTCTCGGTCACCGACAACGCCGGGAGCACCTCGAGCTCCTGGTGAATCACGGCGATTCCCCGGCGGGCGGCGTCCTGTGGCGAGTGAAAGGCAACAGGTATCCCGTCGACGGAGATCTCGCCCTCGTCCGGCCGCGTCGCCCCGCCGATGATCCGGATGAGGGTGGACTTGCCGGCCCCGTTCTCGCCGAGCACTCCGTGGATCTCGCCGCGCAGCAGGTCGAAGTTGATGTCGGAGAGGGCGGCAACCCCCGGATAGGACTTGCGAATGCCGGTCAGCCTGATGAGCGCCCCGGAGGACGCAGTGGCGTCGGCGGACGTATCCGTGATATCGACAGCCACTCCGCTCTCCGGTGCGCTCAGAACTGTGGGTGGATTACGTGGTTTGGCTGGAAGGAGCCGTCAGGGGTGGATCTGATTGACGTTGTCCCTGGTCAGGAAGACGTGCTTGACGAAGACCTGGGCCGGGATCTGCTTGCCGGCGAGGTAGTTGCAGGCGAGCGGGATCACATCGTTGCCATAGTTGTTCGGCAGGTAGTCGGTGGTTCCGATGTACGAGTCGGCCGGACCCTTGAGCTCCTTGAGGCCGACATCATCGCCGCCCTGGCCAGCGGTCATGACCTGATCGGCCCGACCCGCCTCCTGGGCTGCATTCGCCGCCGCGACGGCATTTTCGTCGCCCAGCATGCCGATCAGGATGTGCTTGGCGGTCGGGTGGGCGGTAAGCGCCGTGGCAATGGCTGTCTGAGCGGCCTGAGCGTTCAGGCCACCCTCCACCTGGACGATGCTGGTAGCGGCGAGGCTTGGCAAGGCCTTCGAGATGCCATCGACGATACCCAGCGTTCGCTGCTGGAGGAGGTCCTGGCCCGGACCGGATTGCTTCTCGACGAGCGCCAAGTCAACGGCACCGCCCCACTTCGCCTGGGCGGCATCCGCCAGGCCCTTGCCGGCAATCTGGCCGGCCAGGAAGTTATTGGCACCGTAGAACGTCGCACCTGGCACGGGAATGTCGATGGCGATGACCGGCAGCTTGGCCGCATCAAAGGTCTGGCCGATCGTGAGATTCTCTGTCTGGAAGTAGTTGAACCAGACGACCAGGTCCACGCCGCCGTGGCTGGTGATCAGGCTGGCATTCGACAGCGCTGTATTGGCGTTGTCCGCGTTGTCGTAGAAGAGAAGGTTGACCCCGGCCTTCGTGGCCGCGTCCTTCATCGACTTGTCGACGAGTGCGATGAACGGGAACTGGCTGCCGAAGCTCGCGTACGCGATCGTCTTGCCTGCGCACGAGGAAGCGGCACTGGCCGACGGCGCGGGCGCCGAGCTGGCCGCGGAGCTCGCGACTGGCGCCGGACTGGCGGTAGCCGCCGGCGTTGCGGTGCTCGTGGCGCCCGAACAGGCTGCAACCACGAGCGAAACCACGAGGGCCCCCAAGCGTAGCCCTACGGAGCGCACCATAACCTCCTCCTATGCCGTCATCGACCCTGCCTGCAGGAGGCAGATGGTGACGGCAGAAGCGTACTCACCCCCCTCTTCTGCGGAGCGAGCAGCGAGGATCGAATCTGCTGCCAAACGGATCAAAGGACCTCCCGAGCGTGCCGAGACCCGGGCCGGACCCTCGCTCCCCGGGCGGTCCACCGCAACAATGAATGGCCACCCAAGTCGCTCACCGGAAGGAGGCCTAGATGGGCCCGCGCTCGGACCATGAAGTGATCTCGAGGAGCCCCGCGGATCCGTCGACGGTGCTCGGCGCGTACCCGTTGATCGGATCCGCTGCGCTACTCGTCCCGCTGGAGGGCGCCGTGCTCGCGCAGCCTGCCTGGGCGTCCTCGGTTGGCCCGCGGGTCACGGCGTTGACCAAGTGGGCGAACTCGGTAGAGGCCGACGCCGAGGCGCTCGCCGTGCTGATCGCGCGAGAGGTTGGCAAGCCGATCACGGAAGCGCGGGGCGAGGTAAGCCGAACGGTCTCGATCCTTCGATACTTTGCGCAAGCGGCCCTGGATCCCGCCGGTGAGGTGTACCCGGGATCGAGCCGCACGGAGACGCTGATCACCGATCGATTGCCATTGGGCGTCGTTCTCGTGATCTGCCCATGGAATTTCCCGGCGGCGATCCCCACCTGGAAGATCGCGCCGGCCCTTGCCTATGGCAATGCGGTCCTGTTCCGGCCCTCGAGCTCCGCGCTCGCCGTAGCGAGCCGCCTGGTCGCACTCGGGGAGCCCCATCTTCCAAAGGGACTCCTCAGCCTGGTGCCATCTCGATCAACCGACCTTGGACGGCTCATCGACGATCCCCGCGTGGCCGGCGTGTCGTTCACTGGCAGCGCGCCGGTCGGCGCATCGTTGGTCGGCCGTCTCGCGGCCCGGGGCGCAGCGATCCAGGCAGAGATGGGCGGCCAGAATCCATCGATCGTCCTGGGCGACGCGGACCTCGACATGGCGGCACGAACAATTGCCCAGGCGTCGATG
>JBBRIM010000298.1:0-2782 GCA_038221095.1 Candidatus Limnocylindrales bacterium | reverse complement strand
ATCTGGTCGAGCGGCCGGAACAGCGTCGGAAAGACGCCTTCGTAGGCGCGCAGGATGGGGTCTGCCGAATCGGCCGCATAGAACGTCATCGTGCCGTCGTAGGCGTTCATGACGATCTTGACGCTGTTGCGCAGGTAGTTGAAGTTCGTGCCACGAAGCCCACTGACGGGCGGCAGCCCACCAGAGTCAGAACGCTGTGCGTTCGGGAAGCGGTCGCTGGTCGTGTAGGCATCCTGGATGTAGACGAGCCCGCCACTGGCGGTCACGACCAGGTACGGGTCACGATCGAAGCTCAGGAACGGGGCGACCATCGAGATCCGATCGGAAATCGTGCGGTGGATCAGGAGCTGGCTCTGGTTGGTGATCTGGTCGCTGATCAGCAGGTTGAGGTCCTTGAATTCGAATGCCCAGAGCAGCCGCGAGAGGGTCGTGTCGAGCTTGATCCCGGTGGTCGCGCTCCACGAGGTGGTGGCGGCGGCGTTGTCCGATCCGGATGCGTCCTGCTTGAGCGGGTAGTCGAACTCGGCCTGGCGGGAACCCGTGATGATCCAGTCGCTCGACCGCTCTCCGAAGTAGATCCGGGGCTGGGTGACCTGGGGCGCCCCGCTGCTCGAGACGGGCGGCAGGTCGCGGATGAACAGGTCGGGCTGCCCCTCGGACGTGGCGGCATTGACCGGGACCATCGCGACCCCGATCCCATGGGTGTAGGTGATCCGCTGGTTGACCCACGAGTTGGCCAGTGGATTCTTCTCGGGCGCCAGCTCTCGGCCGGCCAGCATGACCTGGCGGGCCGTGTTGTTGATCTGGTAGCGATCCGTATCGACGTTCGCGAAGTCGAAGTACTGTTTGATGGTCTGGAGCTGGTCGAGCGAGTCGCGCAGCGGTGCCGCGTCCCACAGGCGGGCGTTCTGGAAGGTGCCCTGTTCGTTGTTGACCGCCGCCTGGGTCAACGGCTCCTGGCCCGAGTAATCGCTGACGTTCCACGAGTTGAGCCCGTAGGCCACCCGGGTCATCGCGATGTTGTTCTTGATGTAAATGGTCTCCTTGCCCAGCTGGTCGGGCTCGACCGACAGGCGCTGGATCGCGGCTGGGTAGAGCTGGCCGAGGACGAGGGATGCGCTCAACCAGAAGATGATCACTGCCCCAAGCGGCCAGAGCATCCGGGTGAAGGCCCCGCCAACGAGCAGGGCACCGGCGACCCCTGCCACCACGGTCAGCACGTCGTAGGCCAGGAAGCGGGCGTTCTGGTCGGTGAAGCTCACCCCGGCGGCGATCCCATTGGTGCTGTACACGAGCTCGAGCTTGTCGAGCTGGTAGCCCACGGCGATCGAGGCGAGGTACAAGCCGGCGAGCACGGCGAGGTGGACTCGCATCTGGGTGGTAAAGATGATCCCGCCCTGCAGCCCGCCGATCAGGTAGCGCCCGGCACTCACGGCCAGCCCAGCCAGCAGCAGGCCGTTGATGGCCGTCTGGACCCAGCGCAGGAATGGCAGCTCGAAGAGGTAGTAGCTGATGTCACGGCCAAAGATCGGGTCGACCACGGGAGCCACGCCGGTCGGGCTGTAGGGCACCTGGTTGCGCCACAGGAGGATGGTCTCCCAGTGGCTGGCCGCCGAACCGGCCACGCCCAGGGCGATCAGGACCACCAGGGCCACGAGGCTCCAGCGCGCGATCGGGGCGAAGTCCGGCAGGTCATCGACGCTCAGGACAATCCCTTCGCCGGGACGCTGCCCCATCCGGTTGCCGCCCGGCCGGGTCGGCGGCCGGCCTTCCCAGCCCCGGCCACCCGCCTGTCCGCCCGACCCGTCGTCGCCGGCCAGCCGGCTCAACCAGCCGGCGAACGGACTGGCCTGGTCGAGATCCGGCGGCGGTAGAAGACGGCTCGCCAGCCACAGGTTGAAGAGCAGGAAGACCAGGGCGAGGAGGCCACCACCGGCGAACAGGCCGATCTGGGTCGTCACCCGGATCCAGAAAACGCTCTCGAAACTGACGCTCTTGAACCAGATCGCGTCGGTCAGGAAGTTGATCCCGACGCCGAACAGGATGACCACGAGGAGGATCGCCAGGGCCGCGAAGCCGATCCCGAAGCGCCGCATCCGGCCACCCGATCCCGCTCCGTCGTCGGGGCCTCCGACCAGGATCCTGGGCCTGGGCGGACGCCCACCGCCGCGGCCCCCGCGACGGGGACGTTCGGCACCGGAGGGCGAGCGGTCGTGGTCCGGACCCGGCCCGACGGGTTCGTCCGCCTCGGGCTCGGCAGCATCCCCGGCAGCGTCGGTTTCGGCCTCGGGTTCGTCCGCCGGCGTCGCGTCGGGATCGGCAGCCGGACCGGTCTTGCCGTCCTCGGCAGAATCGTCGACCGGGGCGCCATCGGCGTCGGGCGAGGCACCGCCGTCCGGGGCGACTCCCTTCGGATTCGCGGCGGCCACCTCGGCCTGACGGCGGCGCAGCTCATCAAGGAACTCGTCGAAGAGGTCGCGCACGGTCCCGCGAGTCTACTCTGCGCCGGGCGAATGGGCCCGCCGGCCGATTCAGGAGCGGGACAGGCCCTCGATGCTCCGGCGGAATGCGCCCAGGACCATCTCGGCCAACTCGTTCGGGCGCATCCCGAGGGCCCGGGCCGGCTCCCACTTGAAGCCCGCCCGGATCGCCACCGGCGAGATCCACGGCGTGCGTTCGTCATCGGCCGGGACGATCGGCGCGAGGCGGACACACAACCGCCCGTCCTCCTCGAGGATCAAGCCGGACAAAGCCCCGGACAGAGCCGGTCCGAGCCGGACGA
>JBBRIM010000297.1:0-2840 GCA_038221095.1 Candidatus Limnocylindrales bacterium | reverse complement strand
ATCCTCAGCCACGACCCGGGCGGGCCGTTGCCCGTTGACGGCATGCCCGGCATGGGCGTCGGCGAATGCCGCTGTCCAGCCGATCGTCTCGAGGGCCGGCCCGCTCGCTCCAAACGCCATCTCAGCCGACCCGCTTGAGCTTGCCGGTTTGCCTGGCGTAGCGCTCGGCCCGGCCGAAGGCCGAGATCCCGATCGGAATCTGGGCCACGCTCATCACCAGCAACGGCCAGATATCGTCCGGCAGGCTGCTGATCTGGATCTCGCGCGACAGGACAGTCACGGTGGTTTCCTCGGGTGGTGGGCGCCCAGCCCGATCCCTCAGCGGGATTGAACTGGGCGGAGGTTTGGTTCGGCTGCCAATCGGCGGCCGATCTGGACCATCGACCGGCCGATTGCCCGGCGAAGCAGACGCCTGGCCGGGCGCTGGCCGGCAACCCGATCGGCCTCGCGCTCGGCGATGCCGCGAGCGAGCCGTTCGGCATGGATGACCCGCGCCAGCGGGTACAGGTTGTACATGACGGATGGCTCCTTCCTGATGCGTTCGTAGACGTGACGGCAGGGGAGCGGCCTCGCTCCGGTTCGGTTGATCCGGTTCATTGGCGTCCTCCTTGTCCTTCCTGGTCTTCGTCGGGCGAGCCACCGGTGCAGGTCAGAACGTGGACGGCTCGGGAATTGGACGAGCCGCGGGTCACGGCGACGTCTCTCGCGTCGGCGGTCTCGCGGCTCCGGCCATCCCGCTGGAAGGCAACAAAAAACCGTGCGACCGATTCCGGCCCACGGCTCGTGTTACTCCTGACGGCCGCTGGCCGCCGCGGATCTACGAGATGGGCAGGAACTTCCCGCGATCCGCGCCATTGGCGCCGATCAGGGTGGGGATGCGGACGTCGTATGTCATGTTCCGACGCCTCCTCAACTCGCGATCTGCACGGGCACCCAGCGGGCGCCGGGGCAGGATAGTGCGGTCCAGGCCGATCCGTCAAGCCATGAATTGCCCGGACAGGTGGAAACCTGCGTAGCGTGCCCTGACCTAGACTGCCGGGCGTGGACAGGATGGACCGCGTGGAACGTGTCGACATGGCCGAGCCGACCGGGCCGCCTGACCGCGAATCGGTCAACGGCTTCGGGCGACTCGGGCAGGCCGGGCTGCTCGTGCCCGTCCTGGTCGCGCTTGTCGCGATCGTGGTCTACCTGCGGACGCTCATGCCCGGGATCGCCTTCGGGGACTGGGGTGAGATGGCGACGGTCCCGCACGTCCTTGGCATCGCCCACCCAACCGGCTACCCAACCTACATCCTGCTGGCCTGGCTGGCGGAACTCCTGCCCCTCGGCTCGATCGCCTTCCGGGCCAATCTGCTTTCGGCGGTCTATGTCTCGGTGGCGCTGGCGACCCTCAGTCTCATCTCGCTGCGCCTCGGTGTCCGCCCGATCCTGGCGATCGTGGGAGCACTGGCGATGGCCGCGATCGGAACCGTGTGGGCCGCTGCGACGGCTTCTGAGGTGAACCCGCTCCACCTGATGTTCGTGAGCCTGATCATCCACCGGGCCCTGGTCTGGGCGGACCGTCGGGCGCCCCGCGACCTGATCCTCGGCGCGCTGTTGATCGGCCTGGCCCTGGGTAATCACCTGTTGATGCTGTTTGTCGCGCCGTTTGTCGTCCTGTACGTCCTGTGGGCCGGCCGGCACGAGTTGCTCGGCCGGCCGTGGCTGCTCCTGTCGGCGATTGCGGCCGGGCTGCTCGGCCTGTCGGTCTACCTGTACATCCCACTCGCTGCCAGCCAGGCGCCGCCGCTGCCGTACAACCACCCAACGTCACTCGACGGCGTGATCTGGCTTGTCACGGGGACCCAGTTCCGGGGCCAGTTCGACTTCCTCGCGGGGCGTGGTCCGGGCGACTTCGTGGCCGCTCTGCCGACGCTATGGACCCTGCTCGTCGCGCGGGCTACGGTGATCTGGCCGATCTTGGGGGTGCTCGGCCTGGTCCGCCTGACCTGGCGCCGACCGGCCTTCGGACTGATGTGCGTGGCCATCCTGGCCAGCGGTCTGTACCTCTGGGCGAACTACCTCGAGCTCGAGCATTACCTGCTCGTGCCCTGGCTGATCCTGGCGATCGGGCTGTCGGTTGGGCTCGAGGGCCTGGCCGCGCTGATCGCCTGGCTGACCCGCCAGGTCATCGGAGCAGCCAGCGTGGCGGGCAGCCCGACCGAGGGGTCGCGCCGGGCCCGGCAGGTGGGCAGCGGTCTCGTTGGCGCCGCCGGCCTGATCCTGGCGATCTCCCTCGGGACGCTCAACTGGGCCGCGGCCGACCTGAGCAACGACCAATCGGGGCCGACCTATGTCGACGCGGTCTTCTCCGCCCTGCCGCGCGATGCCGCGATCCTGTCGTACTGGGATGCCTCGACGCCGCTGTGGTACGGCCAGCACGTCGAGGGGCGTAGGACGGACGTCCTGATCGTCGATGACACGAACATCGTGTACGAGAACTGGGTCACCCGGGAGGCCCGCATCGCCAGCCTGGTCTGTAGCCGGCCGGTGTTCATCCTGCGGCTGGGGCAGGCGGATCTCGGGCCGACTCGCCAGGCGTATCGGATCGTCCCATTCCTGACGGTTTCGGTGGCTGCCGGCGGCCCTTCAGCGTCTGTCTCGACCGAGATCTACCAGGTCGTGCCGTTGGCCTCGAGCAGCTGCCCCTGACCTGGTAAGGCCCGGGTGAGCGCCTTGGCCCACTGTTTGCCCTGCGCTGTTCGGCGACGCGTGACGGCAGGATGTTCCTCCGTACTCGATGCCAGCCCACGCAACGATTGGTGTCGCCGGCCCCGGCCAGACGCTGCGCGCCCTCGATG
>JBBRIM010000296.1:0-2845 GCA_038221095.1 Candidatus Limnocylindrales bacterium | reverse complement strand
ATCGCGAGCAGAGAGTCATCATCCCGGTCAATGGGATCAATCGGGCGGTCGTGCAGGCCGTCAACTTCGGACGTGCCCTGACCCGCGACGTCCGTGCCGTCTACGTCACCGACGACCTCGAGGACGCCGACGCGCTCCGTGCGCGGTGGGAGCGGCAGCTGCCCGACGTCCCGCTGGTCATCGTCGAGTCGCCCTACCGGGCTGTCATCTCGCCGGTGGTGGCGTATCTCGACATCCTCGACCAGGCCTGGCCGCCGGACAAGGAGGCGCCGGTGACGATCGTCGTCCTGCCCGAGTACGTAGCCCGCCACTGGTGGGACCGCCTGCTCTACAACCAGACGGCGAAGAGACTCAAGGCGGCCCTCATCGGGCGCGAGCACACCGTCATCGCTGACGTACCCTATCGGCGAGGCCATTGACCGGCCACCCGCCTCGCCCGATTCGGAGTGCTGCTTGATCGGAGGAAGGCGACCCTTGCAGGGTCGCAAGCCCGCGGACCGGCGCGTCCGGGTCGAACGACCCCATGCTCCCTACTTCCGCTACATGGGCCCTGGCCAGCTGGTCGCCAAGCAGGCCGCCAGCGTCGCGCTGACGCCGAGCGGCCGCATGCTCGACCGCATCCGGGGAGTCGTCTTCGGCCGGCCGCTGTCGACCGAGGAGGAGATCGGCGAGCGCCTCACGAAGACCAAGGCGCTGGCCATCTTCAGCTCGCACGCGATCAGCTATTCTGCCTACGCGACCGAGGAGATCAAGCGGGTCCTGATGCTCGGCGGCGCCAGCGCGCTCTTCCTGTCACTCGAGGTCGCGATCGCGATCACCATCCTGCTCGCGGTCGTCTCGATCTCCTACCGGCAGGTTTGCCGCGCCTACCCGAACGGCGGCGGCGCGTACATCGTGGCCAGGACCAACCTCGCGCCGATCTTCGGACTGATCGCCGCCGCGGCGCTGCTGATCGACTACGTGATGACGGTCTCGGTCTCGACGGCCGCGGCCATCAGCCAGATCCAGTCGGTCATCCCGGCCGCCTATGACGCCCGGATCGAGATCGCCTTCGTCTCGATCTCGTTGATCACCATCGCAAACCTCCGCGGGCTTCGCGAGTCGGGCAACATCTTCGCGGTCCCGACCTACCTGTTCGTCGGCCTCGCCCTGTTGATCGTGGCGATCGGGCTGGTCCACATGGCGGCCGGCACGGTCGTCCCGGTCCCGCCCGTCGACGCCGTCCCGTTCCCGCCGGCGAACGCGCTCGAGCCGATCGGGATCCTGCTGCTGCTCAAGGCGTTTGCCGGGGGTTCCGTGGCACTCACCGGCGTCGAGGCGATCGCCAACGGCGTCCCGGCGTTCAAGCCGCCCGAGGCCAAGAACGCGGCCAACACGATGACCGCGATGTCGATCCTGCTGGGGATCCTGTTCGTCGGGCTGACGCTCGTCGCGGTCCAGTACGGCCTTCGGCCCACGAACCCCGGCGGCTCATCGATCGTGGCCCTCGCCGCCGCGGCGGCGTTCGGCGATGGCTCGGTGCTCTTCGTGGCATTCGCAGCAAGCACGGCGCTCATCCTGTTCCTCGCCGCGAACACGAGCTTCAACGCCTTCCCACGCCTCGCCGCGATCCTGGCCGAGGACGGCTACATGCCGCGCCCATTCTCGTTCCGGGGCGATCGACTGGCCTACTCGTGGGGCATCGTGCTGCTGGCGGCGATCGCCTTCGGACTGCTGTGGGCGTTCGGCGGCGACACCCACGCCCTGATCCCGCTCTACTCGGTCGGTGTCTTCGTCTGCTTCACGCTCAGCCAGATCGGGATGGTCAAGCACTGGCGGCGCGTGCGCGAGAGCGGCTGGCATTGGCGGATGACGGTCAACGCCGCGGGGGCCGTCCTGACCGCGATCGTGCTGGCCGTCGTGGTCTACGAGAAGTTCTTCGCGGGGGCCTATCTCGTGGTCATCCTCGTGCCCACGCTGGTCGGCATGATGCTGTTCATCAACCGCCAGTACACGCGCGCAGCGCACGAGCTGGCCGTGGCGCCCGACCTGGTCGTCGGGCCGCCGCATCGCGAGGAGCGGGTCGTCGTCCCGATCCCGGGGCTCACCCGGGCGGTCGTCCAGGCCATCAACGTCGGGCGGTCGGTGAGCGATGACATCCGGGCCGTCTACATCACCGAGGATCCCGAGTCGGCCGTCCAGCTGCGGGCCACCTTCGAGCGGCAGGTGCCGGGCGTCCCGCTCGTCGTCGTCGAGTCGCCGTACCGGGCGCTGGTCGGGCCGCTGCTGGCCTACCTCGACGTCCTGGATGCGGCCTGGCCGCCCGACAAGCCGTCGCCGATCACGTTCGTGGTCATCCCCGAGTACGTGGCCCGGAGCTGGTGGGAGCGGATCCTCTACAACCAGTCGGCCAAACGGTTGCGGACCACCTTGCTCGGGCGGCCGCACACGGTCGTCGTCGCCGTGCCGTACCGGCGCGAGGATCCCACGCTCTTCGAGTCCGCCCTCGGCGGCGGGCGGCGCACCGACCGGCCGGAGCCGACGGGGTCCGATGAGCCGCCCGACCGCGACGCGCCAGGCCCGCGTGGGACGTCCGGGCCGCCACCACCGCGGGGGACCTCTGGGTCTGCGCCACCGACCGCCGATCCGGCCAGAGCGCCGCGTCCGCGACCGCCCCGGCCACCCGGGACGCCGCGACCGCCGAGCTGATCGCACCCGCGAAGGCTCCACTCCGACGCATCCCGGGGCATCGCCCGATCGAGCACCGGACTGCGCGCCATGCCGGTGGTATCGTGACGGGCCATGTCTGATGCCCATACCCCGGTCTTCCGGCGCGCCGTGGTCGCCCTCAACGGCGGTCCGACCG
>JBBRIM010000295.1:0-2845 GCA_038221095.1 Candidatus Limnocylindrales bacterium | reverse complement strand
GGCACTCCAGGCCGGGCCAGCGGCGACGACATCCGCAATCGACGGGTCGAAGCGGGCGTCCCGCCGGCCGGACGAGGCCGTCACGCCCGGATCCGGGCGCCGGTCGGGTCGAACAACGGCTCGGCCATCACCTCGAAGCCGACCCACTGGCCAAACACCTCGATCTCGCCGCGGGTCCCGATCGCCGCACGATCGGGCGGCAGGTAGGCATAGGCGATCGACCGCTCGATCGAGAAGCCATAGCCGCCGCTGGTCACCCGGCCGACGATCGCGCCACCGACCCGGACCGGTTCATTGCCCAGGCAGACCGAGCGGGGCTCGTCAAGGACGAGGCAGCGCAGGCGCCTGCGCGGACCGGCCGCCCTGGCCGCCACGAGGGCAGCCCGGCCGATGAAGTCGCGCGGGCCGCCAGCGGCGTCCTCGAGGCGGACGGCAAAGCCGAGGCCGGCTTCGAACGGCGTCTCATCCGGGGTGATGTCGCTCGACCAGACCCGGTAGCCCTTCTCCAGCCGCAGGGAGTCGATCGCCCGGTAGCCGCAGGCGGTCAGCCCGTGCTCCGCCCCGGCCGCCCACAGGGTGTCCCACAAGGTCGCCCCGTACTCGCTCGCCGGGTAGAGCTCCCAGCCGAGCTCCCCGACATAGGTGACCCGCAGGGCCACGACCGGCACGTTGCCCACCGTGATCCGGCGGGCCGTCAGGTACGGGAAGCCGGCGTCGGAGACGTCGTCACGGGTGATCGAGGCCAGGATCGCCCGGGCGTTCGGGCCCCACAGGCCGAAGCACGACATCGACGCGGTGACATCGCTGACGAGCACCCGGTCGCGGGCCGCCTCGTCGTCGTCGAGCTGCCTGCGAATCCAGCCCAGGTCGTGGTTGCCCACGGCCGTCCCGGTCACGATCAGGAAGCGCTCGGCGGCCAGCCGGGTCACCGTGAAGTCCGTTTCGATGCCACCCCGCCGGTTGAGCATCTGGGTGTAGACGATCGCCCCGACATCGCGCGCGACATCGTTGGCGCACAGCCGTCCCAGGAAGGCCCCGGCACCCGGGCCGGCGACCTCGATCTTGGCGAAGCTCGATTCGTCGAACAGGCCGGCCGTGGTCCGGGTCGCCAGCGCTTCGGCTCCGATTGCCGGCGACCAGTGCTGGCCGGCCCAGCCCCGCGGCCGCCACGCCTCGCGTCCGGCCGCCTCGTTGGTGGCGAACCAGTTCGGCCGCTCCCAGCCCGACTTCTCGCCGAAGGCCGCCCCGAGATCGACCAGCCGGCCGTAGGCCGATGACAGGCGCAGCGGTCGGCCGCTCTGTCGTTCTTCGTTTGGATAGTGGATGTCGTAGTACTGCTGATAGACCTCGACCGTCCGGGCGAGGGTGTAGGCCTGCGAACGGTACTGGGCCCCGAACCGACGGATATCCATCTTCCAGAGGTCCAACTCCGGCTCGCCGTCGACGATCCAGCTGGCCATCTGTTTGCCGATCCCGCCGGCCCCGGCAATCCCGTGGGCGCAGAAGCCGGCCGCCACGAAGAAGCCGCGGACCTCGCTCTCGCCCAGGATGAACTCGTTGTCGGGGGTGAACGCCTCGGGCCCGTTGATCATCCGGTTGATCCCCGCCTCGGCAATCGGGGGTACCCGGAGGACGGCCCCGTCCATGATCTCGGTGAAGCGTGGCCAGTCCGGGGCCAGGAGCTTGCCGTTGAAATCCGGCGGAACCCCGTCCAGCGACCAGGGCGCCGGATGGCGCTCGTAGCCGCCCATGCACAGGCCGCCCACCTCCTCCCGGAAGTAGCACAGGTTGTCGGGATCGCGCATCGTGGGCAGGCTGGCGGTCACGCCTTCGATCCGCTCGGTGAACAGGTACTCGTGAGCCATCGGGATGATCGGGATGTTGACCCCGGCCAGCCGGCCGATCTCGGGCGAGAACATGCCGCCGGCATTGACCACCACCTCGGTCCGGATCGTCCGCCGCTCGCCGGCCTTCTCAACCTGGACGCCGGTCACCCGGCCCCCCTCGACGTCGATCCCGATCACCCGGGTGCCGGTCTCGATCCGGGCGCCGCGGGCCCGAGCGCCGGCCGCCAGGGCGTAGGCAAGCCCGGACGGGTCGAGCCAGCCATCGGTCGGCAGGAACACTGCGCCGAGCACACCATCGAGCGACATCAGCGGGAACAGGTCGCGAGCTTCAGCCGGGCCGATCAACTCGAGGGGCAGGCCGAACGTCTTGGCCCAGCCGGCCTGCCGGGTGAGCTCCTCGAGCCGGGCGGGGGTCGAGGCCAGGCGCAGCGAGCCGACCTCGTGCCAGGCCGGGTCCGTGCCGGTCTCGTCCTTGAGGCGCCGATACAGCGCGACGCTGTCCATCATCATCCGGGTCAGGGTCACGCTCGAGCGGAGCTGGCCGACGAGGCCGGCCGAGTGGAATGTCGAGCCCGAGGTGAGCTCGGCTCGATCGACCAGCAGGATGTCCCGCCAGCCTCGCTCGGCCAGGTGATAGGCGATGCTCGTGCCCCCGACCCCACCGCCGATGATCACCGCCTGGGCCTGGTCCATCCGGGGCGCGCTCCTCGTCTGCGTCGGTCCGATCAATCGGGCGCGAAGCGCCCTGCGTCTAGGGTATCGGCTGGCCCGGCCGGCGTTGGGCGATCCCGGCTCGTGGCACGCCCATTCAGGCGCCGGCCGCGTCGTGGAGGGCACGCGCGAAGGCCGGCGTTGCCGCGTTGCCGAGGAGCCGGTCGAAGTGCTCCGAGGCATAACCGACAAAGTCCACGTCGAGGGTGCTGACGCCCTGCTGCAGGACGCCCCACATCGCCTCGCGGAAGTCCGACACGACCCGCATCAGGTGCAGCCGCGCGAGG
>JBBRIM010000294.1:0-2857 GCA_038221095.1 Candidatus Limnocylindrales bacterium | reverse complement strand
CGTGGGCCGCCCGAAGAGCCGCGCCGACGGCCTCGCGGACCGCCGAACCGGGCTGCCCATCGCCGCCCTCGCCGCCCTCGCCGCCCTCGCCGCCCTCGCCGACCAGCGCCGCCCGGATCGCTGCGGCACCCCGGGCAATCGCCTCACCATGCTGGGCCGCGCCAAGGTGAGCCTTGATCTCGGCTGTCTCGCCGACCCGCACCTGGGCGGCCCCAATCTCGGCGGCTTCGTGTTCGGCCAGCTCGAGCCGGCGGACGAGCTCGCGGGGATCCAGGGCAAGCTCGCGCAGGGCGGCCTCGTTGGTCCGCCAGGCATCGACCGCCGCCCGGACGGCCGTGCGCAGCGCGTCCAGGCCGCCGAATGCGTCGAGCAGGTCACGCTGGCGGCGCTCGTCGAGGAGTTGCTGCTGGTCGTGCTGGCCGTGAATCTCGACGAGCGGTCCGGCCGCCTCGGCCAGGCGGGCCACGCTGATCGGCTCGTCGTCGAGGCGGGCGCTCGACCGGCCATTGGCCTGGACCTCGCGGACGCACAGCAGATCCCCGCCGGCTCGCTCCATGCGGGCCGTCACCCGGGCAAGGGGCGCACCGTGCCGGACCAGGCTGCTGTCGGCTCGCGCCCCCAGCGCCAGGCCGAGAGCGTCGATGAGCAGGCTCTTGCCGGCACCAGTCTCGCCGGTGATCACGTTGAACCCTCCGCCGAAGGCGAGGTCGAGCCGGTCGATCAGGGCAAGGTCGGTCACGGTCAGTTCGAGCAGCCGGCCGGGCCGGATCGGGGCTTCGTCGGTTGCCATCAGCTCGGGAGCAGCTCCACCTTATGGCGGAGGAGGTCCCAGAACGGCAGGGCGCTCTTTGGCTCGAGGAACCTGATCGACTCGTCGCGCGCCGAAACCTCGACGACATCGCCGACGTTGAGCGGAATATCCTCGGCGCCGTCGATGCTCAGGAGCGCCTCGTGGGCGTCCACGACCCTGGTCCGCACCGTCTGGAGCGGGCTGACCACCACCGAGCGAATCGCCGATAGGTAGCCCGCGATTGGGGTCACGACCAGGTTTCGGCTGACCGGCTCGAGGATCGGTCCGCCGGCCGAGAACGAATAACCGGTCGAGCCGGTCGGTGAGGCCACGATCAGGCCGTCGGCGATGAACGTGGCGAGATGTGAACCGCCGATCGCGACATCCAGCCGGACGACCCGGGCGAGCGAGCCCCGGGCTACCACGATGTCGTTGAGGGCGAAGACTTCGCGGCTGCCCTTGGTCCCGCCCGCCGGCAGGATCCGGCCGCGCAGGGTCATCCGCTCGTCAATCGAGAAGGCCCCGGCCACGATCTCCTCGAGAACCGGCTCGAACTCGTCCGCCTCCACCTTCGACAGGAAGCCGATCTTGCCGAGGTTGACCCCGAGCAGCGGAACGTCCACCTGGGCGACCGCCCGGGCCGCCCGCAGGAACGTTCCGTCGCCGCCGAGGACGACCAGGGCCGTGGTCGTGGGCAGTTCACGGAGGAGTGCGGCGAGATCGCTGGCCGGCTCGGACCAAGCCTCGACATCGCGGGTCGCGCACCAGCCCATCGCCCGCTGGCGGAGCTGGACGGCGGCGTCGCTCGTCGGATTGAAGGCGAACCCAAGGCGGTGCTTGATCGTCATCCGAGGGCCATTGCGCGCAGGTCTTCGCCGGTCACGAGCGGGCCCCACCCAGCGTGGCTGGAGCCGACTCGGAGGTCCAGCAGGAACTCGCGATTGCCCTGCGGGCCGAGCAGGGGCGAGGCAATCGCGCCGGCCACACCCAGGCCGAGTGCCTGGGCCCGCTCGACCACCCGCTCAAGGACGGCCAGGTGGACGGCCGGATCCCGAACGACGCCACCCGGCACGAACTCGCGGCCGGCCTCGAACTGGGGTTTGACCAGGGGCACGATCCGACCGCCCGCCGGCCCGAAGCAGGCGATCACCGGCCCGAGCACCAGGTTGAGCGAGATGAACGCCACATCGATCACCGCCAGCTCGACCGGCTCGGGCAGCATGCCGACGGCCAGGGTTCGGGCGTTGGTCCGCTCCATCGACACGACCCGCGGGTCGGCGCGCAATTTCTCGGCGAGCTGCCCGCGGCCCACGTCGACGGCATAGACCCGGCGCGCCCCACGCTGGATGAGGACGTCGGTGAAGCCGCCGGTCGAGGCACCAACGTCGAGCGCGGTCAGGCCGGCGGGATCGATCCCAAACGCGTCGAGGGCGGCAATCAGCTTGTGGGCGCCGCGGCTGACGTACGGATCGCGTTCGACGACCTCGACGGGCACGCTGTCGTCGAGCAGGTCGCCGGGCTTTCGGTCGAGCCGCGCGGCGTCGCCCTCCCCCACTCGCACCCGGCCCGCGAGCACGAGCGCCTGGGCCCGCGTCCGGCTCTCGACAAGGCCACGCTCGACGAGCAATTGATCGAGGCGCTGCCGGCTAATCCGAGTCACCCGCCGATCATGCCACGGCGTCGTCCCGCGCGGAACCCGTTCCGATGCGGGCCGGGCTCGGCGGCGGGAGCGGCGGGAGCCGCGCCCGGAGCGGCGGGGCCAGGGGCGGCGGGGCCGGAGGAGCCGGCGCCTCGGCCCCGGGGCCCAGGCTGCAGCGTCCTGTCTTCGGGGCCCCAGGGCCTCACCTTTCTCAAATGTCGCCGGCAGACGCACGACGCCCAGGTTTGCCCTTGATCTCTGCCGGGAGACCCTTCGGTGGAGCGTTTTCGTGCGTGGGTCGGCTCTTGGGTCGGCGATCGAGCCCCAGATCGAGCCAATCTCCGCCATTAGGCGTCTCCCAGCGACATGTGAGAACGGCCGAGGTAGACACCCGGCACTGCCATATACCGCTCAGGGTGGCCGTATGG
>JBBRIM010000293.1:0-2869 GCA_038221095.1 Candidatus Limnocylindrales bacterium | reverse complement strand
TATCCTTCCGGCTCGCCGCGGACCCGTGGTGTAGCGGCCCAACATGCCAGCCTGTCACGCTGGAGATCGCCGGTTCGAATCCGGTCGGGTCCGCCATCTTCGAATATACCGACGCCCCGTCCGCCGCCCGGACGGGGCGTTTTCCATGAGCCGATAGGCCGAGGCGGGAGTATGTGGCCCGCTGCGGCGCCTCTCAGTCCCGGGCGGTGTCCGCCGGTTCATGGTCGATCTGGCGGACGGCCGTTCGTTGTAGGGATGACGGGCGACGACCGTGCCGACCCGGCTGCGTCCCAGGAGGACCAAATGCGCTACCTGCTCCTGATCTACACCCCGGAACCGACCGAGGCGATGCCCGAGGACCAGATGCTGGACCAGCTGAACGAGTACGACGCGTTCACCGGTTGGACTCGCGAGAAGGGCATGTTCGAGGCCGGTGAGGCGCTTCACCCGACGTCGGCGGCGACGACCGTCCGTGTGCGCGATGGCCGGACGATCGCCACCGATGGCCCGTTCGCCGAGACCAAGGAGGCGCTTGGTGGCTTCTACCTGATCCAGGCCAACGACCTGGACGAGGCGATCGAGGCGGCCGCCCGAATCCCCGGCGCCCGGCACGGCTCGGTCGAGGTCCGGCCGATCTTCGAGATACCCGGCATGGGCGGTGAGGGCGTCGCGACTCCCGACGAGGCCGTTGCCGCAGCCGGCTGACCCGGCCGACGTCGTCGAGCGCCTGTTCCGCGAGGAATCGGGCCGGACCGTCGCGACCCTGATCCGTGTCTTCGGCGATTTCGACATCGCCGAGGAAGCGGTCCAGGAGGCGTTCGTGGTGGCGCTCGAGCGCTGGCCGCGGGACGGCGTACCGGCCAACCCGGGTGCGTGGATCACGGCAACCGCGCGCAACCGGGCGATCGACCGGCTCCGCCGGGCGAAGGTGCTCACGACCAAGACCGATGAACTCGGTCACCGGGCGGCGATCGAGGCGACGATCAGGCAGCCGGACCCGGGCGAGGAGGACGATGTGGCAATCGAGGACGATCGGCTCCGGCTGATCTTCACCTGCTGCCACCCCGCGCTCGCCCTCGAGGCCCAGGTCGCCCTCACCCTGCGCACCCTGGGCGGCCTGGCGACACCGGAGATTGCCCGGGCGTTCCTTGTCCCGGAAGCCACCCTGGCCCAGCGACTGGTACGGGCCAAGCGCAAGATTCGCGAGGCCGGCATCCCCTACCGGGTCCCACCCGACCACCTTCTGCCGGAGCGGCTCGAAGCGGTCCTGCGGGTCCTCTACCTGATCTTCAACGAGGGCTATGCGGCATCGGCCGGCGAGGCGCTCGTTCGCCACGACCTGACCGGTGAGGCGATCCGCCTGGCCCGCGTCCTCGTCGAGTTGATGCCCGATGAGCCCGAGGTGCTCGGTCTGCTCGCCCTGATGCTCCTCCAGGATGCCCGGCGCGAGGCCCGGGTCGGGACATCCGGCGAGCTGATCCTGCTCCAGGACCAGGATCGGACGCGCTGGGACCAGGCTCGAATCGTCGAGGGTGGCCGGCTGGTGGAGCGGGCCCTCCGGATGCAACGGACCGGCCCTTACCAGCTCAAGGCCGCAATTGCCGCCGTCCACGATGAGGCGGCCAATCCCGAGGGCACCGACTGGGCCGAGGTGGTCGGCCTGTACGGACTGCTCGCCCGGATCGCACCGTCGCCGGTGGTCGAGCTCAACCTCGCGGTCGCGATCGCGTTCGTGGACGGTCCCGCGGCCGGCCTCGCAAGGATCGACACGTTGGTGGCGGAAGGCCTCCTGGCCGACTACCCATATCTCCATGCCGCCCGGGCCGATCTCCTCCGCCGCCTGGATCGTCGGCCGGAAGCCGCGGCGGCCTACCGTCGAGCTGCCGACCTGGTCGGCAACGCAGTCGAGCGTCGCTTCCTCGAGCGGCGGCTGCGCGAGGTCAGCCAGCTCGCCTGACCGCACCTGGAGCGCGCCGGCGCTCAGCGGCCGGCTCGGCCGGCTCCGCAACCCGGCATTTGGGCTATGCGCGAATGGTGCGAAGCGGTGGTTTCGGGACGTGCAGGGCACCTCTAGTGTCATCGAGTGAGCGGCATCGATCGCCTTGATCCTGTCGGCCTGGGCGGCCGTGCCGTCCTGCCCGCTCATCCCGCGCGCCCGACGTTGAGCCTGACGCCCCGTGGAACCCTGTGGCTGGGGCTGCCGATCGTGGCCCTGGGCATGCTCCTGACCGCGTACAACGTCGGCGGCAACAAGGTTCTCTGGGAGAACCTCCATTGGACGGCAGCCGGCGCTCTCGCCTTTGCCTACCCGGCATCGGTGGCCTGGCGGGCGAAGGACACCCAGCGCCTGGTCGCGACCCTCGTCGCGATGGGCACCGGTGCCTGGCTGATCGGCCAGCTCCTGTGGGACGGCCAGACGGCCCTCGGCTTCTACGCCTTTCCAGCGCCGTCCGACATCGGTTATCTGCTCCTCGTCGCACCGGTCGCGGCGGCCCTGGTCGCGGTGATCCGGGGCCGACTGCCCCAGGCCGAGGAGCTGTCGGTCTACCTCGATGCGATCGCAATCTTCCTGGCCATCACGGCGGTGACCATCGCTGTCTACGGCGGGCAGGTCGCGGACGTGGGCGTGCTTGGGGCGACGGTCTCGATGGCCTACCCGATCGTCCACCTGGCCACGGCTGGGGCCGGCCTGGTCGCCCTCCTGGGGTTGCGGGCTTCGCTGCGCGGCGGCGGCTACCTGCTCCTGGCCGGATTCGCGGTTCTCGGCCTGGCCTGGGTCGCCTGGCTCCAACAGGCGTTCGTCGCCCCGCCGGCGGCCGGCAGCCCGGGCAACTACCTCTTCTCGCTCGGGATCGTGGCCGTTGGGCTA
>JBBRIM010000292.1:0-2923 GCA_038221095.1 Candidatus Limnocylindrales bacterium | reverse complement strand
TCGTCGCCGGTCATGATCAGGACGTAGGCGGGCCGGCCATTGCCGGCGAGATGACCGTGGTCATGAAGATCCTCGGGCGGCAGCAGGGTCACGACGTCAGACGGAACAAGGGCCAGCTGCTCGACGAGCTCGGGCCGGGCCGCCGCCCCAACGCCTGTGACCCGGTAGCGCCGATGGGTCTCGAGCCCGACGATCGGGGTCACCGCCACCCACGTCCTATGATCGTGGACGGCGCCCATCTGGCCTTCCCGGCGATGGACGATCATCAGCCGCGGCCCGCGCGCCGGGGCATGAATCGGCAGGAAACCGCTCACGTCGCCGAGGCGCTCGACCCAGCGAGCCAGGTACTCGACGTCGGCTGCGAGCTCAACGAGTGCGGCGCCGATCGCGGCCAGGTCCAGGGTTGAGCTTGCGGGCGGTCCGGCGATCTGCTCGAACAGCCTCCGAACAGGCCCATCCAGGCCGGACAGGCTGCTGGGAGGGCCTGGAATGCCGGGGGTCGCGGCCTGATCGCCCGTCTGACTGTTCATGCCCGCATCGTAGTGGACGAGAATCGATGCGCTTTCCGACTCAACACCACACCCAGCGGTAGACGCCCGGAATGACCTTGCCGGCCGACTTCGGACAGCTGCGAGTCCCGGATTATCGGCCACCGCGTTCGTAGATCGGGCTTCGGTTCACCCGCGGCTGATGCTGAGCTCGAATCGCCCAGGCTCACGCACGAATCGAGGCCAGCGTGGTCGAAATCGCGGCAGAACCATTGCGCACGACTACCTGGGCCGATATTTCGGAAGAACGCCGGGGCACAAAGCCGGGGCACGGCGGGCTCGCCACGGGTCGCCGCCGGGCAGCGCGGAGCCGAGGGGCGCCGGTCAACCCGCGGTCAGTGGCTCGCTTCGACTTCGCGCTTGTGGGCGCCGATCACCTTTTCGGCGATGTGGCCCGGCACTTCCTCGTAGTGATCGACCGTCGAAGTGAACGTGCCCCGACCGTGGGTCAAGGAGCGCAGTTCCGTGGCGTAGGTGAACAGCTCGGCCTGCGGGACGTGGGCCGAGACGACCTGGTTGGTGCCATCGGTGTCCATGCCGAGGACCCGGCCGCGGCGCGTATTCAGGTCGCGGTTGACGTCACCCATGTACTTCTCGGGAACGGTCACGGTGACCACCATGATCGGCTCGAGGAGGGCCGGCCGGCAGTCCATCACGCCCTTCTTGAGGGCCATCGAGGCGGCGATCTTGAACGACATCTCGTTCGAGTCGACGGCATGGAATGAGCCGTCGTACAGGGTGGCCCGGAAGTCGCTCAGCGGGTAGCCGGCCAGGACACCCTCGGCGGCCGCCTCGCGGATGCCCTTCTCGATCCCTGGGAAGAAGCCCTTGGGCACCGAGCCACCGACGACTCGTTCGGCAAATTCGACTCCGCCGCCTGGGTTGGCCTCGAGCTCGATCCAGACGTGGCCGAACATGCCGTGGCCGCCGGTCTGCTTCTTGTACTTGCCCTCGACCTGGGTCTTGCCCCTGATCGTTTCCTTGTATGGAACCGTGGGCGTGTGGGTCACGATCGCGGCCCCGAATTTGCGCCGGAGACGCTCGCCGATCACGGCGATGTGGGCCTCGCCCATGGCCACGAGGAGCTGCTCGCCGGTTGGGCCGCGTTCCACCCGGGCACTCGGCTCCTCTTCGAGCATCCGGGCCAGGGCGGCACCCATCTTGTCCAGGTCGGCCTTCGTCTGGGGCTCGATCGCCACCGACAGCGACGGCGTTGGGAAGCGCAACGGGTCGAGCTCGAGCGGATGTTCGCGCTGGGAGAGCGTGTCGCCCGTGGCCGTGACGGTGAGCTTGGCCACGGCCCCGATCTGGCCGGCCTGGAGGTGCCCGACCGGCTCCTGTTCCTTGCCGTGGATCAGCAGCAGCTGGCCGATCCGCTCCTCCTCGCCCCGGTTTGAATTCCAGACGTGGGACTGGCCGTGGAGCGTGCCCGAATAGACCCGCAGGTAGGTCAGCCGGCCAACGAATGGGTCGGCGGCGGTTTTGAATGCGCGTACGAGCAGGGGCCCGGCCGGATCCGCGGAGACCGGGATCGTGTCGCCGGACTTCGGCTCGCGGGCCTGCTTCGGCGGCTCGTCGGCCGGCGAGGGCAGGTAGCGGATGAACGCATCGAGCAGTGCCCGCAGCCCGATTCCGCGCAGGGCGCTGCCGACCAGGACCGGGGCGAGGATCGACTCCTTGACCCCCTTGCGCAGGCAGGCCTCGAGCTCTGGGTCGCTGACCTCGGCACCGTCGAGGTACTTTGCGAGGACGTCGTCATCGGCCTCGGCGGCAGCCTCCAGCAGCTGATCACGTCGAATCGCGACTTCGGCGGCCAGCTCGGCCGGAATCGGGATCTCCACCTCGGCCTTGCCGTCCCACTCCCAGGCCCGCCGATGGACGAGATCGACATAACCGCTGAACGTCTCGCCGGCCCCGATCGCGAGGTGGAGCGGGGCCACCTTGTGCCCGAAACTCGACCGCAGGGCATCCAGGGTGGCGGTCGGGTTGGCGTTCTCGCGGTCGGTCTTGTTGATGAAGAAGCAGGCCGCGGTGCCCGTGGACCGGCCGACCTCGACGGCTGTCTCGAGGCCCGCGCCGACGCTGCCGCCGGCATCGACCACGTAGAGCACGCCGTCGCAGGCGGCCATGGCCGAGACGGTCTCTGCGGCGAAGTCCGGGTAGCCCGGGGTGTCGACCATCGTGACGATCGTGCCTTCGTCGTCGAAGGTGGCCACGGCCAGGCTCAGCGACTCGTGCCGCTTCTGCTCCTCGGGCTCGTAGTCCAGGTGGGCCGTCCCGTCATCGACGCGGCCCAGGCGGTTGACCGCACCGGCGCGGAAAAGGAGCTGCTCGGCGAGGGTGGTCTTGCCGGCTCCAGCATGCCCGGCCAGGAC
>JBBRIM010000291.1:0-2941 GCA_038221095.1 Candidatus Limnocylindrales bacterium | reverse complement strand
TATCGAACGGCCGGGCTGACGGGCACGAGCCTCGTGGCCATCCCGATCTCGGCAGTTGCCATCGCGCTCAGCTGGTGGCTGCTCAAGCTCGTGGCCCCGAGCGTGCCGCCCTTCCCCCGGTCGCTGCTCGTCGCGCTCGGGATCGTCATCGGCCTGTCCGTCTGGAGCCCGCGGGCCCAGGTCTGGGACGTCGTCCTGGTCCTGGCCTGCGCGCTAGCCTGGAGCCTGTGGCTGCGTCGAGGGAACCGACTCGCGCTGGCCGTATTGCCGCTCATCGTGGTCGCCTGGGTGAACCTCCATGGCAGCGGCGCGCTTGCGTTCGTCGCCTGTCTGGCGGCCTTCCTGGTCGCCATCCCGATCGGCACCCGCTGGGGGACCTGGCCGCGCCGACCGCTCCTGCCGGTGCTGGTGAGCAGCGTCGTCAGTCTCGCGGCCATGGTGTTCAGCCCCAACGGCATCGACATCGTCACGGTCCCGGTCAACGTGCAGGTCGGCAGCCCGTTCCTGGCATCGATCTTCGAGTGGCAGTCGCCGCATTTCGGCGATGCCGGGTTTGCCACTCTCCGGGTCGTCCTCGCGGCGACCGCCCTTGTCGCCCTGGCCCTCCGGGGTAAACGGCGCGATCCGATGCTCCTGCTGCTGGCCGCCGGCTGGACGTTCCTGACCCTGGGCGCCGCCCGCTTCAGCATCATCGCCGGGCCGCTCGTCGTCATCGCGTTAGCGCCCGCGTTGGCGGGCACTGCTCGGGCTTGGCTCGGCATCCGGATCGGCGGCCGGGATGCCGTGTCCTCAGCGGTCGCCGGCTCGCCGACCGGCGCCGCCCCGCCCGGTGTCGCTCGTTTGGCCACCGGTGCCGCCGTACTGCTGGCCGTCGTCATCGGCCTCGCCGGGTTGATCCAGATCGCCCCGGCCCGCCAGGATGCCCAGCTGCGTGCCGCGTTCCCGGTCACCGCCGTCGACTGGATGATCGGCCGCGCCTGCCGTGGCCGCATCCTGAACGCCTATGACTGGGGCGGCTATCTCACGGCCACCTGGCCCGACACTGTCGCCACCTACGGGTCGTCACCGAGCGATCTCGTCGAGACCGAGGTCCTGCTCGAGACCGTCCGCACCGACGTCCGGGCCTGGCTCGATGGCCACCGCGTCGACCTCATCCTGATGCCGGCCGGCGGACCGCTCGATCGCTGGCTCGCCGAGACCGAGGACTGGGTCGTGGTGTACCGCGACGGCCAGGCGAGCATCCACACCCGGCCGGGCTCGGCCACGTGCCCCCAGACCGCGTCGACGGACGCCACGTCAGGCCTGGATCAGATCCGGTAGGCCCAGTAGACCCCGGCCAGCCCGATGACGACACCGAAGGCGATCAGCGTTTTCCAGCCGATGCCCGTCCGCCCGCGGTGCACGGCGGCCAGGCCGCACAGCGCAATCACGAACGGGACCGAGTCGAGGAAGTAGCGGTAGCCGTACTGCAGCCATCCGCCGCCGTAGTACAGCAGAGTCGGGATCAGCACCACGATCGCCGCCCCCAGCAGCCACCACGCGCGCGGCCGGCGCCAGTCCGCCTGCGAGGCGAAGAGCAGTCCGGGGCTCGTGATCAGCACCGACAATCCGTAGCCGTCGGGTCTGAAGTACGGGAACTCGGGGATGACCGTAGGCAGGTGGAACAGGAAGTAGTCCAGGTTCATCGGGATGTGGGCCAGCGAAAACAGCCCGAGGTCACGCTGACGTTGCAGGAACTCCGGCAACGACGCCAGGCCATAGCCCGATTCCCACGGCGACCCGAAGCGGACCTGGTTGTAGGCAAAGAAGCCGATGATGGCCGGAAGGACCCCGATGCCAAGGACCACCCACCGGCGGAGCCTCGTCGACCGCGCGACCGACCGGACGTAGCCGCCGGCCACCTCGCTGGCGGCAACTCTGGCTGGAGCGTCGAGCATGAGCGCGTAGAACGGGATCGCGAAGGCCAGCGGCGCCCTCGTCAGGAACGCGAAACCGGCCATCAAGCCGATCAACCACGGCCGCTGCCGGCCATACAGCTCGATGAGGCAGATGAAGGTCAGGACCGTGGCGATCAGATGGCCGGTGTGCCAGACGCCGCCGCGCGTGGTGACCCACAGGATCTGGGTCGAGAACCCGAACAGGACGGTCAGCCACAGCCGGTCCACGAGCCGCCGGACACCCAGCCGGCCAAGCAGCATCCAGCACAGCCCGACGCCGATGGCGGCCAGGACCGCGTTGATCCCGGACTCGACGTGGTCTGCCGTCGTGGCCCCGATGAGCGCGACGAGGGGCAGGAAGACGACGGCCGGGAACGGAGCGAATGGCACGTAGTAACGGCCGTCGATGGCGATCACGTCCCACTGGCCTGGCGCGAAGGTGAGCCACGATCGGCCGTGCAGGAACGTGTCGGCGAGGTAGAAGAAGTCGCCGCGGCCCGCGTCGAAGTCTCGGTTGGCGAGCCAATAGACGAGGGCCGACAGGGCGACCACGCCGAGCCCCACGCCGACGCCGACGATCGTCGAGCGCGCCCGGCCCGGCCGCTGGTTCACTGCTGCGCCTCGGCCGTTGGTCCCTCCGAGGGATACGTCGCTTCGGGGCCGGCGAAGCGACGGTCGGCCAATCGGCCCAAAGCCTCACGCGCGAACGGCAGCACGCCGACGAGCATCGATGGACTGATGGTGTAAAAGACCGGAAGGGCGAGCGTCGAGCCGACGACGACCGGCCAGCGATAGCCCTTCCAGCCACCGAACGCGATGAACGCGAGCGCCGGTGCCAGACGAACCCAGAGCGGGAGGTAGTAGGGCGCGACCGAGGGCGATGGTCCGGACGACACGAGCGCGAGGAAATCGAACCAGCGATCGGGACGCAGGACGAATGAGACCGCCGCGATGACCGCGGTCACGCCGAGCGCGATCGCCAGGTCGCGCCACCGACGACGCAG
>JBBRIM010000290.1:0-2955 GCA_038221095.1 Candidatus Limnocylindrales bacterium | reverse complement strand
TCCACGTAGGTCAGCTCTGCCCGGACGGGCGGCAGATCCGCTGCCAGTGCGAGATCGATCACGAGTGAAGGCTGGCGCCGCCGGATGTCACGGGTCACCCGGTCGACGACTCGCTGGACGAGGACCGGCTCGTCGCTGATCTCAAGGCTGCCCCGTTCGGCCCGGCTGAGGACGAGCAGGTCCTCGATCAGCCGGATCATCCGTTCGGCCTCCTCACGGACGTCATGGGCCACTTCCAGGACGCGATCGGTGGACAGGCGACCGCGCTCGAGCAATTCCGCGCCGCCGATGATCGTGGTCATGGGGGTCCGGAGCTCGTGCGAGAGGACCTCGATGAAGGCGTCGCGGATACGCTGCACCTGGCGCTCGGCCGCGAGCAGGCGGTCGCGATCTGCCTCGGCGTCGCGCCAGGTCGTGACATCGCGCACGATGCCGACCATGCGGGTCGGCCGGCCGTTGACCCAGGCCGTCGTCCGTCCGGTCGTGTTCAGCCAGCGCAACGAACCATCGCCGGCCGCCACGCGGTACTCGACATCGTAGGGATTCCCGCTTTCCACGCTCCGCTGGACCGCCCCCGCAACCGCGACGCGGTCTTCGTCGACGATCGTGGCCAGGACGTCGATCATCTGGACCGACGTCGAGTCGCCCGTGCTAAGGCCATGCAGGTCCGCAAAACGGGCGCTCCAGGTCAGCGAATCTGCCCGGACATCCCAGTCCCAGACCCCCGTCCGAGACGCCTCGAGGGTGAGCTCGAGGCGCTCCTCGCGTTCACGGGCGAGCTGGCCGCGCTCGCCGGCTCGCCGTTGGGCCAGCCGGAGCCGATCCGTAAGCACGCTGGCGACGAGGCATGCCGAGACGAACAGGACCAGCCGGATCAGCTGGAGGCCGCCCGAACCTGCAGGGGAAGGCAACCACGTCGCCTCGGCGATGCTGCAGATCGTCGTGGCGACCACGGCGGGCCTGAGGCCACCTCGCCAGCCGACGATTGCGACGGCGATGAAGTAGATCCCGAAGCCGGTATCGCCATCAACGGCCCGGTCGATCCCGAAGGTCAGTCCGGTGGCGATGAGCGGGATCAGGATTGCGAGTCCATAGGGCAGCGCCTGAGCCCGCCCCAGTTGCACAGATCGGCGCGCGATGGAAGCGCTCAGCGTACTCACCCGGCCCCTAGCGGATCGAGCCCCGAGTATTGCACAGCCCCTTCCTGGGCCGGTTGGAATGGTCAGCCGATCCAGTTGACGCCCCGGCGAGCCGGCTCCGCACGGGTGCCCAGTCTGCAATGCCGATGGGACATCGCGGCCACTTCTTTGAGGGTGATCGCGCGACCGCCCGGTCTACGCTCAACGAATGCACGATCCTGCTCGAACGACCGCCCCGCTGAGAGTTGTGGCCGTGCCTTCGAACGACGACGCATTCGTTCACTTCGTCCAGGCGTCGGTCAGTCCCGACCTCGATATCAGAGCGCTTGAGCTCCGGCTCCGTCGTCGCTATCCCCGAGCCAGGGTCCACCCCAACGACCTCAGCGGGCTTGACGCCGTCTGGTATGCCTACCGCGATGGCCGCTGGAATCCGGGGATCCGCTCGGCCTGACGAGCTATTTGTCCAGGACCCGGTCGGCCTTGCGGTCGATCCTGTCCTTCTTCGCCTCGCTGAGCTTGCCTGCCTTCTCCTGGGCGGAGGCCCGCGCCTTCGCGTCGCGAGCATGGCTTTGGTCGGGCATTGGGTACTTGCGCTCCGCGGGCAGCCCGAAATCGGACTTCGGCAGGGCGTCACGCTTTGCCGAACTGAGCTTGGCCATTTGAAACCTCCTGCTGCGGGCTTCCTGACTTCGGCTTCGAGCCTGGGGTCCGCTACGTTTCCAGCCGATCACGGAGGTGGTCCGTTGCGTTGCAGGCATCTCGCGATGTCAACCGTATTTGCGCCGAGAGCGCTGGATGGCAGCGCCCGAGCGCCCGGTCAGGGCATAATCGCGTCGTGACCTTCCGCCTGCACCCTGCGGCTCCGCCGCTCTTCCGCCGTCACCCCGGCAACCCCATCGTGTCGGCCGCTGATCTCCCTTTCGCCGCCAACGCCGTCTTCAACGCCGGGGCGGCCCGTTTGGTCGACGAGACCATCCTGTTGCTGCGAGTCGAGGACCTCCGGGGTATCTCCCACCTCCAGGTCGCCCGAAGCGATGACGGGGTCGATGACTGGCGCTTCGACGACGCTCCGCTGCTCAGTCCGGATCCCGAGCGCCACCCGGAGGAAGTGTGGGGCTGCGAGGATCCGCGGCTGACGTGGCTCGAGGAGCGCGACGAATGGGCGATCGCCTACACGGCCTATAGTCGTCGGGGGCCTCTTGTATCCCTGGCTATGACCAAGGACTTCCGGACGGTGCGACGGCTCGGCCCGGCCATGCCTCCCGAGGACAAGGACGCCGCGTTGTTCCCCCGCCGGATCGATGGGCGCTGGGCGATGATCCATCGGCCGTCACCGCTCCGCGGCGGCGCCCACATGTGGGTCTCGTACTCGCCGGATCTGCGCCACTGGGGCGATCACTCGCTGCTGATCGAGGCCCGCGACGGGGCCTGGTGGGATGCCGGCAAGATCGGCCTGGGTCCGCCGCCCATCGAGACCGCGGCCGGCTGGCTGGTGATGTACCACGGCGTGCATATGACGGCCGGCGGACCGATCTATCGGGTCGGCCTGGCGTTGCTCGACCTGAACGACCCAACGATCGTGCTCCGTCGCAGTGATGAATGGGTCCTGGGACCCGGCGCGCTCTACGAGCGCGCCGGGGACGTCGACCAGGTCGTATTTCCCTGCGGCTGGACGGTAGATCAAGCCGCCGACCGGATGCACGTGTACTACGGCGCGGCAGACACGACCGTCGCGCTCGCGACGGCGTCGTTCAGTGAAGTCCTGGCGTACGTGAACGCGTGTCCCCCGGGTGACCATCGGCGGATCTCCGACTTC
>JBBRIM010000289.1:0-2962 GCA_038221095.1 Candidatus Limnocylindrales bacterium | reverse complement strand
CGTGCCCGCCCGCGTCATCGCACGGAGGGCTTCAGCTTCGGACTCACTAACAGCCAACGGAGGAGCCGGATGAGCAGCCATGCCCAAAACAGTACGCCGATCCGATTCAAGAATCAAGCCCATTGTGGCGCACGACACTAGGACCGCGGAGAGGCACCCCGGCGGCGGCCTCCTGATCCAGAGTCTGTTGCCCGGAATCAGCCCCGCGAGCCGCGATTTGAGCGTGCGGCGGGCCTCCATCGGCCGCCGAATCGGGGTGAGTCAGGTGCCCATCCCGAAATGAGTTAGATGCCCATTCCGAAAACGGAAAGAGTCTGTTGCCCTATTGGGCAAGTCCAATTCTACCCCGGTGTCCCCGGCCGCCACGGGTGTGAGGCCATCGGGATGGGCTCGCCCCTGATGGGGACCGCGGTCGCTCCGGCTAATCCCGGATCCACCGATGGCCCGGACTGATTCGGCGGTCGGGACACACAAACAGGTGCCCGTCTGAACGGGAATGATGGCGTTGCGAACAGCCCATCAAGCCCAACCAGAGGAGCACCTGCTGGATGCAATCTTCCCACAGCCTCGACCGGATCGAGACCGCGTTCGACGGGACGCACCTGGTGGCCGACGCGGGGCTCCTCCTGCCGGCCACCCTGGCCGCGCATCTCGGTCTCCGCGGACTGGTCGATCGGTTCCTCGACCTCGGCCGATCCGCCGGTGCAGCGAACGTCGGCGACAAGGTCCTGACGCTCGTGCTGTCGGCCCTCGCTGGAGGTGACTGCATCGACGACGCGGACGCCCTGCGGGCCGGCGGCACAGAGCGGGTCCTGGGCTTCCGGGTGAAGGCGGCGTCCACCCTCGGGACGTTCCTGCGCAGCTTCCGCTGGGGCCACGTCCGCCAGCTCGACCGAGTGTCCCGGGAGCTGCTCGCCCGGGCCTGGGCGGCCGGGGCGGGTCCGGGTGATGCGCCCTTCACGATCGATCTCGACTCGACGATCTGCGAGACGTACGGCCTCGCCAAGGAGGGAGCGACCAAGTTCACGTACACCAAGGTCCGCGGCTACCACCCGCTGATCGCGATCGGCACGGGCACGGGCGACGTGCTGATGGCGCGACTGCGGGGCGGCAACGCCAACTCGGGCCGGAGCGCCGGGCACTTCCTGCGCGAGACGATCGGCCGGGTCCGGGGCGCCGGGGCGAGCGGGCAGTTGACGGTCCGCGCCGACAGTGGCTTCTATGCCCACGCGGTCGTGGCGGTCTGCCGCAAGCTGGGCGTCCGCTTCAGCATCACGGTCCGCCAGCACCGCTCGGTGCGGCGCCTGATCGAGGCGATCCCTGACGATGCCTGGACGCCGATCCCCTATTGGATCGACGGTGGGGCCGACGTCGCGGAGACGACGTACACCCCGTTCGTCGACCAGTCCGATGCGGTCCCGGTCCGCCTGATCGTCCGCCGGGTCAAGCCCACCCCGGGCAGCCAGCTCGCCCTCCTCACCCTCTATGACTTCCACGCCTTCATCACCGACCGCACCAGCGAGACCCTGGTCCTCGAGGCCGACCATCGCCACCACGCCGAGATCGAGAACGCCATCCGGGACCTCAAGTACGGGATGGGCCTCAACCACCTGCCATCGGGCCGGTTCGCTGCCAACGGCGCCTGGCTCGCCGTGCAGGTGATGGCGCACAACCTCGCCCGCTGGACGGCACGGCTCGGCCTCGGGGCTGGCATCGTGACGACCAAGACCCTCCGCCGCCGGCTGTTCGGTCTCGTTGGCCGGCTCACCAGATCGGCCCGCCGGTGGACCCTCCACCTGCCGGCCGGCTGGCCCTGGGCCGACGAGTTCCTGGCCGCGCTCGCACGTCTCCGGGCGATCCCCCTCCTCGCCTGACTGCCACGCCATCCCGCGGCCGTACCGGGGCCTGGCGGGAGCCTGTGCAGAAACCGGCGTCGGCCGGTCGGTGACACCTCATGAGCCGCCGTCTGGCGTCACCCGACCGCCGTTCACCCCGGAACAGCCATCGGAGTCGCTGTCGGCGAAAGCGGAGACCCCATTTCGGGCTCCGTCAGACGGTCGATCGGCCCGGTTCGGTGGATCCGGGCTAATGAACGCCTCCCCGGACGAGGCGATGGCGACGGCGCAATCGATCTAATGCGGTGACGCGGCGACTTTGGCGTCCGGACAATCCGCCGGGGTGGAGCACCTTCAGATTCGCTCGGTCCGCCACGACGAGTAAGAACGGTGGCCGTCGTCGGCGATCTGCCGGGCGCTGAGCAGCGCGCTCTCGATGTCGAACCCGAAGAGCGGTCCGTCGTCGACGACCTCCGAACGCCCAGCCGACCGCGACCCTACGGCCTCGATGTCCCGGTCCGTGATTCACCAGGTGCTGACCTCTGCGTCGGGAGCGGCCACCCTTTGCCGGCCGGGACTCAGCGCCCGGCGTCAGCGTGAATCCTTTGGGAACCCGTCAGCCTGCGCCGCATGAAATCGGTCGCGCGCGTCCGTCTCCGCCTGCTTCGCGTCGTCCACGGCCCGCCCAGCCCGCGCCTCGGCGCCCTCGGCTGTTGCGGTCGTCTCCTGCGATCCTTCAGAGGCATGTGTTGCCGCAAGCTTGGCCTGCTCAGCGGCGGCTCTGGCGCGCACGGCCGCGTCCATCGCAGCCTGAGCGGCCGCTTCAGCCTGGGTAGCCGCTTCCTCGGCCGCTTCGGCCGCGGTGACGGCCAAGGCTGCGACCTCGGCCGCGGTCTTGGCAGCCATCGTGTCCCGTTCCGCCGAGCGCCAAGCGCTCAGCAGTTTGGCTGCCGAACTGTGTTCCGCGTTAGCTGGCTTCTCCACGCTCGATCTCCGTTTACCATCACCGGCCCCGTCGGGCCTACAGCATTGTGATGCACGACCGACCAGCGCAAGGCGGGTCTCGCGACTATCGCCGGTGCGGGTGGACGCTTCTAGACAATTCGGAGGCGGTAGCGCTCGGCCAC
>JBBRIM010000288.1:0-2969 GCA_038221095.1 Candidatus Limnocylindrales bacterium | reverse complement strand
TCCGACCCCCCTCCACGATGAAGCCCCCCAAGGCGAAGGCCCAGGTGCCAATGGCCGACCGGCGGCCCCGGCCCACCGCCCGGGCCAGCCCGGGCGCGTCGGTGGGCAGCCCGTGTCGTTCAGCCAGGGCCCGGGCCACCGCCAGGCCCAGCTGGGTGCCCGACCCCAGCCCGCTGTGCGCCGGGATGCTCCGATGGACCGTGAGCCGCCCCGTGGCCGGCAGGCCATGCGAAGTGAGAAATCGCTCCGCGTAGGCCAGGGCCCGCTCCGCGTCGGGGCCGTGGGCGCGCAGCCGTGTGTCGGGCGCCAGCTCCAGCAGTAGCGATGGCGACGGGACCGCCGCGCCGAGACCGCCGAAGCGTCGGCCGAGGTCCCCGCGCAGGTCGAGCACCCCGAAATGGAGCCGGGCGCCGGCCTCGACGAAGATGCTATCGCGACCGGACATAGTCGGTCAGCAGCGCCATCGCCTCCTGTTCCCGCGGCCCGGCGGTCTTGTCCACGATCACCTGCAGCCGGGCAAAGTCGGCCCGGATCTCCTCGGCTGGGAGCAGATGGGTGCGGGTGGCCAGGATGGCGGCCTCCAGCACCGCGTGGCGCGCGCGATTGAAGCCGAGGAACTCCCGGCGGGTGCCCCGATGGGCGACCCGGGCCTCGATCCGCGACCGGGGCGGGGTGTCGTCGATGGAGACAACCTCGATCTCGCGCCAGGAGCAGGCGGCCTCGAGTACGGCGCCCCGGACCCCGGCCGCCGGCACCCAGGGGTACTGCGGGCTCGAGATGGCTCCCTGCGCGAACAGCATCACGTCGTCAGTGAGGTTCACGACCGCCACCCGGCTTTCCCGCACGTTGCGGAAGGTGGTGGTCTCGAGGAAGGGCTTGAGCACGATCCGCTCGTCGTCCCACTCGACGCCCATTGGCGCGAAGTTGATGGCGCCGTCGGGGGCCATCGAGGTCACAATGGATTCGATGATCACCGGACCAGGTCCACCGGCGGCGGGTTGGACGCGAGACTGCCGGGCTGGGACCGGGCCGGCATCAGGGCGCCGTCGGCCGCGAGCGGAACCGGCCGAGGCGTGGCCGGCACGCCATGGAGAAAGTGATCGACCAGGCGGTAGCCGTGCTCGGTCAGCACCGACTCGGGGTGGAACTGCACTCCATGCACCGGATACAGCCGGTGCTGTACGGCCATGATCTCGCCGTCCTCCGAGCTGGCGGTCACCTCCAGCTCGTCGGGCACCGAAGCCGGGGCGATCACCAGCGAATGATAGCGGGTGGCGCGGAACGGCTCGGGCAGGCCCCGGAAGATGCCCTGGCCTCGGTGATGGATCATGGAGGTTTTCCCGTGCATCGGCCGGCCGGCCCGCACGATCTCGCCGCCGTAGGCCGACCCGATGCACTGGTGGCCCAGGCACACGCCAAGCACCGGAATGGTGGCGCCGAGTCGCCGAACCACGTCGGTCGAGATCCCGGCCTCGGCCGGCGAGCAGGGTCCCGGCGAAATGATGATGTGCGATGGCGCCATGGCCGCGACATCCTCCACTGTCAGGGTGTCGTTCCGGTGGACGGCGGGGGTCTCGCCCAGCTCCCGGACATAGCGCGCCAGGTTGTAGACGAAGGAGTCGTAGTTGTCGAGCAGGAGGATCATGGCCGCGCCAGCGCCCCGATCAGCGCCCTCGCCTTATCCAGAGTTTCCCGGTATTCGAGCTCCGGGTCGGAGTCGGCGACGATGCCCCCGCCGGCCTGGAAGTATACCCGGCCCCGGAGGGCCAGATAGGTCCGGATGACGATACTGGTATCCATCGCTCCGGTGACCGAGAGATAACCGATCGACCCGCAGTAGACGCCCCGCCGCGACGGCTCCAGCTCGGCGATGATCTCCATGGCCCGCACCTTGGGCGCGCCGGTGATCGAGCCGCCGGGAAAGGCCGCGCGAAGCAGATCGATCGCATCGGCCGCCGGCTCGAGCTCGCCCACCACGGTGGAGACCAGGTGGTGCACCGTCGGGTGCTGTTCCAGCGCGAACAGCTCGGGCACCCGGACCGTCCCCGGGCGGCAGACCCGCGAGAGGTCGTTCCGCAGCAAGTCCACGATCATCACGTTCTCGGCCCGGTCCTTGTCGCTCTCCGACAGAGCCCGGCCGAGGGCGGCGTCGTGCATCGGGCCGAGTCCGCGGGGGCGGGTCCCCTTGATCGGCCGGGTCTCGACGTGGCGGCCGTGGCCGTCGAGCCGGAGAAATCGTTCCGGCGAGGCGCTCAGCACCGCCAGCTCGCCGGTGTCGAGAAAGGCGGCGAAGGCGGCCGGATTCCGCCGCCGGAGACGGGAGTACAACTCGAACGGTGGCTCGCCCAATGGCGCCTGGAGCCGTTGGGACAAGTTGGCCTGGAAGATGTCCCCGGCGACGATGTATTCGCGGACCCGGGCCACGGCGTCGAGATAGCCGCGGTGGGTGAAGGTGGAGCGGAGCCCGGCCGCCTCGGCACCGTCCACCCCCACCACGGGGTAGCTGGGCGCTTCCGCCGGCACCTCGGCCGGGTCCCCAGTCTCGGCGCCGGCGGCTCGTGGGTGCCTCGGGGCCGGGCGGGCGGGTCCGCGGAGCCGCTCCTGTACCAGGGCCAGCCGCTGACGTGCCCGGGCCGCCCGGGCCGGCCCCGTGTCCGGCAGGCCGGTGGAGACGATCCAGCCGGTCTCGAGCCGGTGGTCCCAGGCGATGACCCAGTCGTACAGGCCCAGCACCACATCCGGTATGGCCAGATCGTCGTAGCGCGGGGCGGGCAGGCGCTCGAGCACGGCACCGTAGTCGTAGCCGACGTAGCCGGCCACGCCGCCCTGGAACGGCGGCAGGCCCGAGACCGGCGCGGCCGCGAATTGGGCCAGCAGATCCCGTGCGGCCACCAGCGGGTCGGTCGCCACCGCGGTCCAGGGCTGGTCGGGCCCGCCAATCTCGGTCACGCGCCCTTTGCTCCGGATCA
>JBBRIM010000287.1:0-2973 GCA_038221095.1 Candidatus Limnocylindrales bacterium | reverse complement strand
GTTGAGCGAGGTCATCGGGTCCTGGAAGATCATGGCCAGGTCCCGGCCCCGGAGCTGACGCATCTCGTCCGGCTTGAGGGTGACCAGGTCCGTCCCGTCGAAGATCACCTGGCCGCTGGCGATCTTGCCGGCCGGCTTGGCCAGCAGGCCCATGATCGCCAGTGAAGTCACGCTCTTGCCGCAGCCGGATTCGCCCACGATCCCGAGGGTCTCGTGGGGGGCCAGTTCGAAGGTCACCCCGTTGACGGCATGGACCCGGCCCGACGACGACGAGAACTCGACCCGCAGGTCCTCGACCGACAGGAGCCGCTCGGCGACTGGTTCGTCGATCTCGATCATCGCTTCAGCCGGGGGTCGAGCGCCTCGCGCAGGCCGTCGCCGAGGAGGTTGAAGCCGAGCACGGCCAGCACGATCGCGATCCCCGGGAAGAGGGCCGTGAAGCCCGCCCCGCTGGTCAGGTAGCGGTACGTGTCGGTCAGCATGGTGCCCCACTCGGGGGTGGAGGGATCCTGCGGACCGAAGCCCAGGAAGCCCAGGCCGGCCGCATCGACGATCGCGGTGGCCAGGGCCAGGGTGGCGGCCACGATCACCGGGGTCAGCGCGTTGGGCATGATGTGGTTGATCAGGATCCGCGACTCCTTGGCCCCGATCGATCGGGCGGCGGTCGTGAAATCGGCTTCCTTCAGGCCGAGGATGCTCGAGCGCAGGATCCGGGCAAAGATCGGCACGTTCTCGATCGCGATCGCGAAGGCGATCGTGTTCAGGCCGGGGCCCAGGAAGACCACGATCGTGATCGTCAGGAGGAGGCCGGGGAGCGACAGCATGATGTCGACGGCGCGCATCATCCAGAAGTCGATCCAGCCCCCGAAAAAGCCCGAGATTGCGCCCGCAATCAGGCCGATCCAGAGGCCCATCGTGACCGACAGGATCGAGACCCAGAGCGACGACCGGGCGCCCCAGAAGATCCGCGACAGGATGTCCCGGCCCTGCTTGTCGGTCCCGAGCAGGTGTTCCAGCGCGGGCGGTTGGAAGCCGTGGCTGATGTTGCCGGCTGTCGGGTCGTAGGGCGAGATCAACGGGGCGAGGACGGCCACGAACACGAACAGGCCGATCAGGAACAGGCCGACCATTGCCGACGGCGTACGGATCAGCCGGCGACCGGCGTCGCGCCACAGGCTGGAGCCCTTGATCGGCTCCTCCAGCACCTGGCGCAGGGCAACGTTACCGCCGGCCATCAGGAGTACCTGATCCGGGGGTTGAGGTAGGCGTAGCTGATATCCACGCTCAGGTTCACCAGTACGAACAGGGTGGCCAGGATCAGGGTACCGCTCTGGATCACCACGAAGTCCTTGTCCACGGCCGCCTGGAAGAGCCAGCTGCCCACGCCGCCCCACGAGAAGATCGTCTCGGTCAGCACCGCCCCGCCGAGGAGCAGTCCGGTCTGCAGGCCGATGATCGTGGCGATCGGCAGCATCGTGTTGCGGAGAACGTGGCGGCGGTCGATCCGGCGATTGGTCAGGCCCTTGGCCCGGGCGGTCCGGACGTAATCCTCGTTGAGGACCTCGAGGACGGCCGATCGCGTGATCCGGGCGACAACAGCCAGGGGGATGGTCCCCAACGCGACCGCGGGCAGGATCAAATGCCGCACAACGTCGACGAACTCGGGCAGATTGCGGTTGATCACGAGCGATTCCCAGAGCAGGAAGTTCGTGCCCGACCTGCCGAAGTCGTACTCGCGCAGGTTGAACCGGCCGGCGGTGGGCAGCCAGTGCAGCCAGACGCCGAAGATGTAGGCGAGGAGCAGGCCCAGGAAGAAGATCGGGATCGAGATCCCGATCAGCGAGGCCACCGTGGCGAAGTTGTCGAAGAGCGAGCCCTGGCGCTTGGCCGCGGCCACGCCGAGGGGCACTCCAAAGCCGATCGCCACGGCCATCGCCGCGATGGACAGCTCGACCGTCGCCGGGAAACGGGTGACGAAGCTCTGCAGGACGGCGACCCGGTTGGTGGCCGAGGTACCGAGGTCACCACGGAACAGGCCCGCCATATAGTCGAAGTACTGCTCGTAGAGCGGCTTGTCGAGTCCCAGGCCGTGGCGGCAGGCCGCCAGACGGTCGGTTGAGGTGTGCTCACCCAGGATCGAACTGCACGGGTCACCGGGCAGGGCGTGGACGAGCACGATGATGAACAAGGACAGCCCGAACAGGATCGGTACGAGGAGGAGGAGCCGACGGACGATGTACTTGAGCACAGTCTCTCGGTTCGGGGAAACAACGGTCCCCGGAAGAGGTGATCTCTTCCGGGGACCGGATCAAGCCTGTTGAACGAGGGTCAGGAGCCGGCGTCCTTCCAGACGAGGTTGAAGTACTCCGACTGGGTGGGGCTGGGGATGTAGCCGTGAACGTGGACGGTCGATCCGAGGGACGATCCGGCCCATACCAGCGGAACGTCGGGGAAGTCCGCGTTGATGAGCTTCATGGCGTCCTTCCAGTCCTGCGTCCGGGTGGCCAGGTCCGGTTCGCCGATCGCCTTGTTCATCGCGGCAGTCACCGCAGGGTTGTCCTCACCGAACTCGCAGTTGTGGGGGGCCGTCTGCTTGACCCCGTTGCAATCCGAGGTTGAGGTCGCGTAGAACAGGCCGGGGCCGTCGGCCGGGTCCGCGTAGTCGTAGATCCAGCCGATGAAGAACATCGGGTAGACGCCGTTGGCCTCCTCGGTCAGGTAACCGCCGTGCCACGGCTTGTGGTTCGGGGTGACCTTGAAGCCGGCCGCCTCGAGCATCGGCTTGATCGCCTCGTACTCACCCTTCGGGTCGAGCATGTACGGGCGGGAGACGCTGTCGGGGTACCAGAACGTGACGGCGCACGGCGGCGGGCAGCTCGACGAGGCGAGCAGCGACTTGGCCTTGGCCGCGTCGTAGCCCGTGATCGCCGCGTTGGCCTCGTAGGCCGGCATATTGTTGATCAGGTCGGAGTC
>JBBRIM010000286.1:0-2998 GCA_038221095.1 Candidatus Limnocylindrales bacterium | reverse complement strand
CACGACACCGGCGGCAACCAGGGCTCGGCGCAGGCCGGCAGCATGGCGGGCCACGTCGGCCTCGGGCCACTGGCCCAGCCCGCCAACCTCGGCAAGGACGGCCGCGATGCCGCGGGCCGCGGCGCTTGACGTGGTCGTGCCCGGGCTCGGCCCAACGACCAGGTAGTCGAGGCCATAGGCCTCGGCCACCTGTCGGCTCAGCGCATCAACCTCCGAATCGCCGGTCAGCTCGATCCCGGTGAACGAGACGAGCGCCTCGTTCATGTCGCCGCAGTGCATGTCGATAAACAGGCCGGCCGGCGCGATCACCTGCTCGAACAGCCACCACGCCAGGCGCTCGCTGGCGGTGCCCCCCGGATCGCCCGGAAAAACCCGGTTGAGGTTCTTCTGGTCGAGCGGATTCAGGTAGATCGAACGGGCGGCGAAGGCGGACGGATTGGCCGTCAGGACGGCTACCAGCGAACCGTCCAGCCGGTCCGGATCAAGGTCCATCGTAACCTTGCGAAGCGCCGCGATCGAGACGTACTCGGCACCGTGGATTCCGGCCGTGATCCCCACCCGCCGGCCGGGCCGGCTGCCGTTGACCACGACGAGCGGGACCGTGACGACGGCGCTGCCAAGGTCAACATGGATGAGCCCGGTCACCCGCTCGCCGGGCCGGGCCGTCAGACCGGCCACGGTCAACGGCGCTCGGGACGGCGCGGGGTCCGACGCGTGGTCTGTCACGCGGACCGGGTCAGGGCTGCGGGACTTCGGGCGGGACGACCGCCGACTCGCCGGCGGAACCGGGCAGCCCACCGGTTGCGACCGGGATCGGCACGCCGATCGCCTGGCGTTGCTCGATTGAGCCGTCGACTTCCTCGGCGTAGTGGCAGGCGACCTCGTGGCCGGCCCCAAGGCTGCGCAGGGGCGGATCCTCGGTCGTGCAGCGTTCCGGATTGCCCAGCCTCGTCCGCAGCCAGCAGCGGGTGTGGAAGCGGCAGCCCGACGGCGGATTGACCGGACTTGGTACGTCGCCCTTCAGGATGATCCGGCGGCGGCGCGATTCGACGACCGGGTCGGGGATCGGGACGGCCGACAGGAGGGCGACCGAGTAGGGATGGACCGGGTGGGCGTACAGATCACCCGAGGCGGCCGACTCGACGATCCGGCCGAGGTACATCACGGCAATCCGGTCACTTACGTGGCGGACCACCGACAGGTCGTGGGCGATGAACAGGTAGGTCAGCGAGAACTCGTCCTGGAGCCGCTCGAGGAGATTGATGATCTGGGCCTGGATCGACACATCCAACGCGCTGATCGGCTCGTCGGCGATGATCAGCTCGGGGTTGACCGCAATTGCCCGGGCGACGCCGATCCGCTGGCGCTGGCCGCCGCTGAACTCATGCGGGTAGCGGTTCAGGAAGTTCGGGTTGAGCCCGACCACGTCGAGCAGCTCGGCCACCCGTTCGCGCCGCTCGGCCGGCGTGCCGATCGAGTGGACGCTGAGTGGCTCACCGACGATCGCCCCGACGGTCATTCGCGGGTTGAGGCTGGCGTACGGGTCCTGGAAGATAATCTGCATCCGCCGGCGCATCTGACGGAGCTCCTCGCCCCGGATCCGGGTGATGTCCACGCCGTCGAACACGATCCGGCCGGCAGTCGGCTTGTACAGCCGCAGGATCGTTCGGCCGGTCGTCGACTTGCCGCAGCCCGACTCGCCGACGAGACCGAGGGTCTGACCCCGGGGCACGTCGAAGGTCACGTCATCCACGGCGTGCACGTCACCGATGTGGCGCTCGAAGATCAGCCCTTCGGTCACCGGGAAGTACATCCGCAGGTCGGTGACCGAGAGCAGGACCCGGTCATCCTGGGGCTTCGCCACGGGTGCGGCCCCACTCACGGCAGCCGTCATGACGTCTCGGCCAGGGCCGCCACAGCCGCCGCGGCGCGAGCCTCGGTTGAGGCGGTGATCGCGGAGATGTTGCCCGAGGCCGGGATGCCGCTGGCGGCCTCTTCGTCGGTGGCCGGGTTCCAGCAGGCAACCCGATGATTGGCTCCCGGGCCGGAGGCCACCGTCCGCTGACCGGCGAGCACGGGGGCAAGCTCGGGGTCTGCCTCGAGACACCGTTCGGTCGCCCACGCGCAGCGCGGCGCGAACGGGCAACCGGCTCGCTCGCGGGTCATGTCCGGGGGCAGCCCGTCGATCGGAATGAGCGCCCGGTCATCGCCGAGGTCGAGGCGCGGGATCGAGCGGAGCAGGCCGACCGTGTATGGATGTCGCGGGTGGGCAAACAGTTCCTGGGTGGTGGCCGTCTCGACGATCCGGCCGGCGTACATCACCTGGATCCGCTGGGTCATGCCGGCCACCACGCCCAGGTCGTGGGTGATCAGCATGATCGCGGCCCCGGTCTCGTTGGCCACCCGCTGGATCAGCTCCAGGATCTGGGCCTGGATCGTCACGTCGAGGGCCGTCGTCGGCTCGTCGGCGATGATCAGCTTGGGGTGGAGGGCGAGCGCGATCGCGATCATCACCCGCTGGCGCATGCCGCCGCTCAGCTGGTGGGGATAGCCTCGCAGGCGCTCCTTCGCGTTGGGGATGCCCACCAGCTCGAGCAGATCGAGAGCGCGCTGGTGGGCGACCGACCTGGTCACCTTCGAGTCGTGGGCCCGGATCACCTCGACCAGCTGCTCCTCGATCGTGATCACCGGGTTGAGCGAGGTCATCGGGTCCTGGAAGATCATGGCCAGGTCGCGCCCGCGCAGGTCGCGCATCTCGTCCGGCTTGAGGGTCAGCAGGTCCGACCCGTCGAAGATGACCCGGCCACCGGCGACCTTGCCGGCCGGCTTGGGCAGCAGGCCCATGATCGCCAGCGAGGTCACGCTCTTGCCGCAGCCCGATTCGCCCACGAGTCCCAGGGTCTGGCCCCGGGGCAGGTCGATCGAGACGTCGTCGACGGCGTGGACGTCGCCCACGTGGCGCTCGAAGATCAGGCCGTCGACGACCGGGAAGTACATC
>JBBRIM010000285.1:0-3009 GCA_038221095.1 Candidatus Limnocylindrales bacterium | reverse complement strand
TCGGCGGTCGCGGCGGCGGCCTCGGCGGCGGCGGCCGGCTGCTCGTCGTCGGCAGTGGCCTCGGGCTCGTCGGTGTCGGCATCGCGGCGGGCCGCTTCGCTTTCCTCGAGTTGCTGGCGGACCTGGGCGAACGCGGCCGCGAGCGTATTGTCGAAGCCACCCTCAGGTACCTGGACGGCCTGCGAGGCGTCGTAACCACGCTCTGGACGAGGCCGGCGCTCCTGCCGTGCCTCGGTCGCCGGACGAGCCGGCGGTTCCTCCGCCTGCTTCAGGCTGAGACCCAGGCGATGACGCTCGGAGTCGAGGGAGATGACCTTCAGCTTGAGGTGCTGGCCCTCGTGGACCACGTCGCCCGGGTGGGCGATGCGCTGATGCGACAGCTCGCTGATGTGGATCAGGCCCTCGAGGCCATCGCGGACCCGGACAAATGCGCCGAAGTTGACGAGCTTCGTGACGGTCCCGTCGATCACGTCGCCGACGTTGAAGTCGGCCACCGTGGTGTGCCACGGATCCGGCTGAAGGCGGCGGATTGACAGGCTGATTCGGCCGCGCTCGTGGTTGATGTCAATGACCTCGGCCTCAACCTCCTCGCCGACCTTGTAGCCGGACTCGGGGTTGTTGACCTTGTTCCACGAGAGCTCGCTCTTGTGGACGAGGCCGTCGATCCCGCCCAGGTCGATGAACACGCCGAACGGCGCGATCGAACGGACGGTCCCGGTTACCTTCTGGCCAACCTGGAGGCTGCTGAACAGCTCGTCACGCTTCTCGCGGCGCTCCTCGTACAGGGCGACCTTCTCCGACAGGATCAGGCGGTTCGCCTTGCGGTTCACCTCGAGGATCTTGAGCCGAAGCTTGCGCCCAACGAATGGCTGGAGCTTCTCGGCGATCTCCTGGGCCGCGTCTCGGGGCTGGTCGTTCTGGGGTCGGCGCGGGAAGTCCACGATCTGGCTGATCGGCACGAATCCGCGGATCCCGCAATCGACGATCAGGCCACCCTTGTTGTGGTCGATGACCGGCGCCTCGATGATCACGCCCGACTCGAACTGCTCCTGCATCTAGCGCCACTTGCGCTCGAGACCGGCTCGCCGCAGGGACAGGACCACGTGGCCTTCCTGGGATTCCGGCTGGAGGACGTAGACGAGGACGGTGTCCCCGACGGCGAGTGGGGGCGAGCTCTCGGCATTTCGCCCGTAGAGCTCGCGGTTCGACACCACGCCTTCGCTCTTCGCCCCGATGTCGACGAGGATCTCGTCCTTGTCGATCCGGACGACGGTGCCCTCGACAACGTCACCGTGCTTGAAGCTCTTGATGTCCGAGTCCTGCTCGGCGAGGAGCTCCTCCATCGTCGTCGGCTCGGGGCCGAGTTCACGAACCGGGATGGGCTCGGGTTCCTCGTCCTCGGCCGCGGCCGGGGCGTCGGCGAGCTCGGCGGCGAGTTGTGCGGCGTCCTCGCTCGAGTCGAGGCCGTGGGCCGGGCTCAAGCTGGCGTCCGGCGTCTCTGCCGTCGGGCTGGCTTCGGGGGCGGTTGCCTCGGGGGCGACGATCACCTCGGGCTCGGCCGGGGCCTCGACCGCCGCAACGGCTGCCGGAGCTTCAGCGTCGGCCACTGCCTCGGGGGCTGCTGCCTCGGGCGCTGCCTGTGCGGCCGGCTGGATCGCGGGTGTCTCGCTGGTGGTGGCGGGCTCGTCGGCAACGGCAACCGCTGCGACGCTCTGCTCGGGCGCCTGGTGGTCAGTCGAAGCGGTCGCCTCGATGTCCGGCGCTGGCCCGTCCTGCTGCTGATCAGTCAATTTGGTGGTCTCTCCTTGTCGGGGATTACCCGGGGAAACAGGAACGGCCCGAGCGCCGCTCGAGCCGTTGGCGAACGAATTTGGCGAGTCAGGTCCGGTGGGGCCTCAATTCGCTCCTTCTGTTCGATGGCGCAGGCGACGATCTTCTGCTGTCCTGCCTCTTGGGGCCGGGAGAGTCTAGCACACGGTTTTCGCGGCCTACAATCGCGCCAGCGTGCCTGAGCTGCCAGACCTGACCGTCGTCGCCGAAGCCTTCCATGCCGCCCTCGCCGGGCGCCGGATCAGCTCGGCCGCGGCCCTGGCGCCCCTCGCCGTGCGGGGCACACCGGTCGAACTCGCCGCCCTGATCGGGCGCCGGGTCGAGGCGATCGAGCAGCGCGGCAAGTTCCTGCTGATCGAACTCGACCGAGGCCGGATCGTGGTGAATCCGATGCTTACCGGCCGTTTTCAGCTCGCAACGCCGGGCGCGAAGCTGCCGACCAAGACGGCCCTGGTCCTGGGCTTTGGTCCACGCGAAGGCGCCGGCACCGGCAAGCGGGGCGGATCCAGGCCCGCAGCATGGACGAAGGGTGCGGCCTGGTTGCCGGCCGACGCTGCCCCGGTCGAGGTCCGCTACCGCGATCCGACCCAGATGGGCAAGGTCTATCTCGCGCCCGAGGGGGTCGAGCGGCCGATCGCCGGACTCGACGAATCGCTCGGGCCCGACGCCGATGATCCAACCCTGACCCTGTCCGTCTGGCAGGAGCGGATCCGGCGCCACCCGGGCGAGTTGAAGAACCTGCTCAAGAACCAGACCTTCATCGCCGGGGTCGGCAATGCCTACAGCGACGAGATCCTGCACGCCGCCGGCCTCCTCCCGTTCCGCCGGCGGGCAACCCTCGCCGTCGAGGAGATCAATGCCCTGCACGCCGCAACCGAATCCACCCTGGAGAACGCGATCGAGGTCCTCCGGCGGCGGGTTCCACCCTCCTTCGAGACACAGGTCCGCGACTTCCTGGCCGTCCATAACAAGGGCGGTCAGCCGTGTCCCCGCTGCGGGACCCGGATCAGCGAGGTGAGTCCGGGTGGATTCGTGACGTCTTTCTGCCGCGGCTGCCAGCGCTGAGGGCCGCCTGTTCAGTGCTGGCCGGCCGGGGCCAGGCTGGGCTCGCCCGGCTGGTGGCTTCGGGCGTGGTCGATCGCCGCGGCAAATCCGGGCAGGGCCCGCTCGATCATCTCG
>JBBRIM010000284.1:0-3026 GCA_038221095.1 Candidatus Limnocylindrales bacterium | reverse complement strand
AGCACAACCGCAAGGCCTCGATGGCGATCGACCGCCACCGGGGACGCCTCGTCAAGACCACCGGCGATGGCGTGCTCGCCGAGTTCGACGGGGCTGAACGGGCGGTTCGGGGGGCGGCTGCGATCCGCGAGGCGGCCCGGGGCCTTGGCCTCGAGATCCGCGCCGGCGTCCATTCTGGGGAGATCCAGATAACCGGGGACGACGTCCGGGGCATCGCGGTCCACATGGTGTCCAGGATCATGGCCCTCGCGGGGCCCGGCGAGATCCTTGTGTCAGCAACGGTCATGGATCTCGTGGACGGCTCCGAGCTGGCCTTCGAGGACGCCGGGATCCATGAGCTGAAGGGCCTCCACGGGGCTCGCCAGCTGTACCGCCTCTCGACGCCCGAGCGGGTCTGAATGGGGCGAAGGTCGAGGAGCGATTCGTGGGACAACCTCCGCCGCGGCGAGCAAGGTGAACGCACGAGGATCGTCTGATCGAGTACGACGCCGGCGGCAGGCGGGCCCACATCACGCCCCCTCGCGGCTCATCTGGTTGCGTAATACGACTAAATGGACGTGGATCCCACGCCACGCAGGCGTGGTACTCGGGCCGCTCCCCGTTGCCGCCGCGGTACTCGTTCGTCGCGACCGAGAAGGTCTACAACGTCGCAGAATGCCGACCTAGCCCCCCGGTTTTCTCGCGGCGTCCGGCCCATGGAGTACCGAATGAAGCAGAACCGTCCGTGTGGCGCTGTTGACCCCAATTTGCCCAGCCGCGCGCCTCGCGCGGGGCTTCTGCGGTACCGGCGCCTGGTCGGGCTCGGCCGCCGTTGGGACGGGCGCGTCCCGGTCCCGGAGCCAGACGGGACGCCAAGCGGCGGACGGCGGAGTGGCGACTGCGGCTGCACTCGTGCGTGCCCCGTGGCATCGCGCAGCGCCTAAGCCCGTCGCGATCAGGGTGACTTGTACTTCGTCCCGCAGGCGGCGATCCAGGGTCATGCCGAGGGCGATGTTCGCGTCGGGATCGACCGCCGCCAGCACCTCCTCGGCGACCGCGTTGAGCTCGGCAAGCTTGAGCGTGCGGGAGCCGGTGACGTTCAGCAGGGTGGAGGTCGCACCGTCCATGCCAGGCTCCAGGAGGGTGGCCGCCATCGCCTTCCCTCCACTCGGACAGTAGGCTGGCGAGGTGGATGTGGTCTCCGGCCTGTTGGTGATCCTCGGCATCGTTGCGCTGTCGTGGGTCACATTGGTCGGTGTGCTGTGGCTCCACCGCCCATCACGGGAACTTGTCGGGCCTGCGTTCCGGCTGATCCCTGATCTCATCAGATTGATCCGAGCGCTCGTGGCGGACCCGACGACACCTCGCAGTGCGAAGCTTGCACTCGCTGGCCTCCTCGGCTACCTCCTGCTGCCGCTTGATCTCATCCCTGATTTCGTACCGGTAGTGGGATCTCTCGACGACGTGATCCTCACCGCACTGGTGCTTCGCTGGGTCGGACGCCGGGTTGGGACGGATCATTTGCGCGCGCACTGGTCTGGCACCGATGCCGGCTTCGAGCTCGTGACGCGGCTGCTCTGAAGTCGCCGCTGGGCCGGATCTCGGCTTTCCTGGCGTGTCGGACGTGGCGGCGGGTAGCGGCGCCGATCTGCCGCGGCTTGTTGCCCTTGTCGGGCCCTTCTTGGTCTCGCCAGACCAAAGTCCTCAGCGAGGAGTTCGTCCAGATACCGCGCGTCTCGAACATCAAGGACGAGGCCTGCCTGCCTAGGCCCACTCGGCCTAGGGCGCCGCCCTCAGGTCGTGGTCGGCGTCGTGGCCGTCATCTCGGCTGGCGGAGGCGCCTCGGGCGGTCGGGACTGGGCTGGCTCGACCGACCAGCCAGAAGGCAAGGACCAACGATACGAGTTCGGCGCCCTTCGAGATCACGCCCGGCAGGTCGATCGCCTCTCCCGAGCCGATGATGATGCCGGTTCCGTGGTCGTGGCCGCCGAACGGTAAGCCGACGGCCACAGCGACCGCGTAGAAGAAGATCAGCGCCACGTTGACCAGGATCACGCCGTAGTAGATCCAGGAACTGGGCCGTACCATCACGGCCGCCGCGAGGATCAGCTGGGCGACTGCCGCACCGAGGAAGCCGGCGCCGAGGAGTGCCGACGCATCGAGGTGCTCGGGAGCGAGCACGAGGTGGATCCAGCCGGCTGCGAACAGCGCGCCAGCCGCCACGAGCCGCGGCGCGAGCCCGGCTGGCAGGCTGCCTGCTCGATGTCGGGCTGCGATCACGGCGATGAAGACCAGGGCACCACCCAGCGCCATGAGCGGGGCCCCGGGTCCGGTCGCCGGTTGGCTGAGCGGCCCGGCTGGACCTGGGTCGACGACGAACGCCGCGATGCGTTGCATCACGTAGACAGAATCGACGCTGACAATCGCCGCGCCGATGATGGCGAGTGGTCGCAGGAGGCGGGATCCACCGCTTCGCGCGGCCACGATGGTGAGGATGAGGGCGGCGATTGCGATGCCGGCGAGGTAACCGCCATCGAACTCGAAGCCACGGATCGGCTGCAGGCCTCGAAATAGGTTGACCCAGGGCAGCAGCGCGCCGAGGGCGAGGAGAACGAGGCCGACGACTCCAGCTGCGAGCGCGGAACCGGCCCGCCGGTCGAGCGGCTGCGCGGCATCGGCCGGAAAGCGGGTCCGGGTGTGCATGGCGCTATCAGGGACGGGGTGGGTGGGGCAGTCGCTTGGACCACCCCACCCACTTCGTCGACGGTCAGCGGCCGACGACGTTGAAGAACAAGTACAGGTTGGTCGGGATCTCCGGCCCCACCCCACTGCCCGGGGTGGCCTCGAGGGCATCCATCGCCGCCGCTGATTTGCCGGCGGCTAGAGCGGCCCAGCCCGACTGGCTGGTGACGGGCACGATCACGGTCTCCCACCATCCACCGGCCGGCCCGTCGAGGATGTGACTGTGGGCCGGCAGCGGGATGTTCGCCGGGCCGCCGATACGGCTCAGATCGATGGTGAGCGGGTGGGTGGGGCACGACGCGACG
>JBBRIM010000283.1:0-3034 GCA_038221095.1 Candidatus Limnocylindrales bacterium | reverse complement strand
GCTCTTCCGTGCGCTCGACGCGGAAGTCCCGACCTTCGCCCACCTGCCGCTGATCCTGAATCCTGACCGGACCAAGATGAGCAAGCGCAAGAGCCAGACGGCGGTCGACGACTACATCGGCCAGGGCTTCATCCGGGAGGGTCTCGTCAACTACCTTGCCCTGCTCGGCTGGTCGACCGGCAGCGAGGACGAGATCCTGGGGATCGACGAGATTGCCGCCAGGTTCAGCCTCGAGCACGTCCAGAAGGGCGGCGCGGTCTTCGATCGGGAGCGTCTCGAATGGCTCAACGGGCAGTGGATCCGGCGGTTGTCATCGCCCGAGCTCGTCGACCGGCTGCGGCCATTCCTTCAGGCCGAGCTGACCGCCGGCCGGATCGACCGACTGCCGGCCGATGCCGAGGTCGAACCGCTCGTGCCGATGATCCAGGAGCGGCTGCCGGTGCTCGGGGCGGTTGGCGACCTCGTGGGCTTCCTGTTCACCGAGCAGGTCGACGTTGACCCAGCGGTCCTTGTACCGAAGCGCTGGGACCCGGCGACCACCGAGGAGGGCCTGCGGGCGGCCAGGGTGACGATCGGCGAGGTTGACGAGGCCAACTTCCTGCCCGACCGGCTCGAAGCGCCATTGCGGGCCCTGGCCGAGGCTCGGGGCTGGAAGGCGGGCGACCTGTTCATGGCGATCCGGGTGGCGATCACCGGCCGGACGGCCACGCCGCCCCTGTTCGAGACGCTCGTTGCGCTGGGTCAAGCGCGGGCGCTCAGCCGTCTCGACGCGGCCATCGCGCTACTGGCCGGCCTGGCCGGCGAAGGAGGGACGGAATGAACCATGCCCAGGTCCAGGCCTGGCTGGATCGCTACAGCGAGGCCTGGCAGACGTACGAGGCGGAGGCAATCCGCGATCTGTTCAGCCTTGATGCGGAATACCGCTACCACGCCTGGGACGCGCCACTCGTTGGTCGCGAGGCGATCCTGGCCGACTGGCTCAATCCGGACGGTGATCCGGCCCAGCGCGACGAGCACGGCTCGTTCCGGGCCCACTACCAACCGTGGGCCGTCGAGGGTGACCGGGCCGTGGCCATCGGCACGAGCGACTACGACGCGACCGGCGACGCGCCCGCCCGTCTCTACTACAACGCCTGGCTGCTCGAGTTCGACACCGACGGCCGCTGTCGCTCGTTCGTGGAGTACTACAACCTGCGCCGTCGTGAACCGGCCGGCGGCTGATCCCCGGTCCAGCCCGGGCGGCGCGGGCTGCGCTGCCGGTTAACGAGGCGTTCACGGCGTGTTGACCCCGACCCACCAGCCTGTGGCCCACATGACACGCACGATCCTCGTCGTCGACGACGAGCCGACTCAGCGCGAGATGTTGGCCGAGGCGCTCGAGGCCGAGGGTTTCACGATCGTGACCGCGGCCGACGGGCGGACGGCGCTCCAGAAGTTCCGCGAGGCGCGCCCTGACCTGGTCCTGCTCGACCTGATGCTGCCCGAACTGTCGGGGATCGAGGTCTGCCGGATCATCCGGGCGGAGTCAGGTGTGCCGATCCTGATGCTGACGGCCAAAGACTCCGAGTTGGACAAGGTCGTCGGGCTCGAGCTGGGTGCCGACGACTACGTCACCAAGCCGTTCAGCCTGCGCGAGCTGATTGCCCGGGTGCGGGCCCAGTTCCGGCGAACCGAGCAGCAGGCCACGGTCGGCGCCACGGCGTCGGTGATCGACCTTGGTCCCGTCCAGGTCGACCTTGCCGGCCATCGCCTGCTGCATGATGGCGTCACCGTCCCACTCAAGCCGAAGGCCTTCGAGCTGCTGGCCTTCCTCGTCCGCAACCCGGGCCAGGTCTTCACCCGCGACCAGCTCCTGCAGCACGTGTGGGGCTACGACTACGCGGGCGAGACGCGGACGGTGGACGTCCATGTCCACTGGTTGCGAGCCCGGATCGAAGCGGACCCGGCCAACCCCGAGTTCCTGCATACGGTCCGCGGCACGGGCTACGTCTTCCGCCGCCCGTCCTGACCCGCCGGGGCGGGCGCCGGTATCCTTGCCGGCATGCGTCTCAGCCAACTCTTCTTCGCAACCCTGCGCGACGACCCGGCCGACGCCGAGATGCCGTCCCACCGCCTGCTCCTCCGGGCCGGCTACGTCCGCCAGCTCGGATCGGGCCTGTACTCGCTGCTGCCCCTGGGCTTCCGGGTGACCAAACGGGTCGAGCAGGTGATTCGCGAGGAGATGAACGCGATCGGCTGCCAGGAGCTCGAGATGCCGGTGATCCACCCGGCCGATCTCTGGCGCGAATCCGGGCGCTACGACCAGATCGGCCCGGAGATGGCCCGCTTCAAGGACCGGGGCGACCGGGACATGGTGATCGCGATGACCCACGAAGAGGTCGTGACCGATCTCCTCCGCGACATCGTCCGCTCCTACCGGCAACTGCCCGTCCGGCTCTACCATTTCCAGACCAAGTTCCGTGACGAGCCTCGTTCCCGGGGCGGCTTGATCCGGGTCCGCGAGTTCGTGATGAAGGACTCGTACAGCTGCGATCGGGACGACGAGGGCCTCGATGCAAGCTACTGGGCCCACCACGGAGCCTACGTCCGGATCTTCGAGCGGCTCGGTCTCGACGCGATCGCCGTCGCCTCCGACCCGGGCATGATGGGCGGCAGCGTTGCCCACGAATTCATGGTCCTCAACCCGGCCGGCGAGGACCTCCTCGTGCTGTGCGAATCATGCGGCTTCTCCTCTAATCGCCAGGTTGCCGCGGTCGGCGCTCCGGGCGGGTCAGCGGTTGACAGCACGGCCGCCGCGCTGCCGCTGGAGGAGATCGAGACGCCCGGCACGACCACGATCGCCCAGCTCGCCGAGTTCCTCGGAATCGACGCGTCGAGCACGGCCAAGGCCGCCTTCTTCATGGCCGGGGACGGACGCCTGATCAGCGCGATCGTGCGTGGCGACCGGGACGTCAACGAGACCAAGCTGAGCAATGCGGCCAAGGTCGTGGGCGGGCTGCGACCGGCAACCGTGGAGGAGATCCAGGCCGCCGGC
>JBBRIM010000282.1:0-3061 GCA_038221095.1 Candidatus Limnocylindrales bacterium | reverse complement strand
GAATGGTTCGTCCATGACGACTGCGAGCGCGTCGGCGCCGCGACCTGCGAGCTCGGACGCGAGGCCGCGCACCCGCGGCCATCTGCGCTGGTACCTCGTGTCGGAGATGGGCCTGGGCCTCCTCGTCGCGGTTGTCGGGCTCAGCCACCCGGCGTCCGCATCGATTGGAGCGCCGTTTGCCTCAATCGCCGGTCCGTGGGACGGTGTCGTCGGGATCGGATACTGGACCGTCCTCGCGCTCGTAGCGTCGACGATGGTCGTCAAGATGCGCAACGGTTCGGTCTATGGGTCGTTTATCGCGTTTGTCGTGGCTGCCGCGATCCTCGGAGGCCCGCCGGCGGCAGTCGTGGTGAGCTTCGTCGGTACATTCGAGATTCGCGAGCTACGGGAGTGCCGACCCAGGACGATTGCCACGAACCACGTCGAGGTTCTCATCGGCGCCGTCGCGGCGTCCTTTACCGCCGGATGGGCCTCCACCCACCTGACCCAGGCGGCCATCCAACCCGCACCGTCCATCGGCCTGCTCGTGACCGCCCTGGCGACGTTCGCCTACATGCTGCCTTCGACCGCGCTCGCGTATGCCGGAATCGCCAGGGACCGGCGTCGCCCGTTCTGGGAGGTGGCCCGAGAACAGCTCGGGGCGATCCTGCTCTTCAGCCTGGTGGCCGCAGCAACCACGTGGGTCATGGTCGAGATGTACGCCTTGGTCGCGTGGTGGAGCCCGATCATCCTCCTCTTGCCGGTCCTGGCGTCCTGGCTCGCCCTGGACCGAGATCGGGCGCGCTGGCAGGCAGACCACGATCCGCTGACCCAACTCGCCAACCGGGCCCTGTTCGAGCGCAAGCTCGCTCTCGCCGAACGCCGGGCGCGCCGGGATGCTCGATCAAGCCTGGTCTTGTTCGTGGACCTCGACGGGTTCAAGGGGATCAATGACGCGCACGGCCACGCCGCCGGCGACGAGGTTCTCCGGGCAGTAGCCAGACGCCTCGAATTGGCGACCCGGCCCGGCGACCTGGTGGCCCGCGTGGGCGGTGACGAGTTCGCGGTCCTCATGTTGGACATCGGAGAAGCCCAACTCGTCGCACGCACGGCCGCTCGGCTTCGACTCGAGCTGGCCCGACCACTGTCCATCGGTCCGATCGAGGTCTCCGTCCGGGCGTCGATCGGCAGCGCGATTCTGTCGTCCGAGCTGGCGGACCCGACGGAGGCGCTGCGACTTGCGGATGAGTCTCTCTACCGCGACAAGCGCGACCGCTCGCGAGTCGAGGAGATCAGCTGAGTTAGCGGCACTCGGGTCGGCCAGAACTCATGATCGTGTGCACGCACAACCTCAAACCGTCGATCCTCAGGTGGATTCCCTCGGATTCGCGGCGGTTTGGGCCTGAACAGGCCGGGATGGTCCTCCGGTAATGTTTGGCCGCCGTGGATTGGGGCAACTTCGTCCCGGGCCACGCTCGTGGCGGGATGAGTTCCTGAGGCAGGGACCGAGCCAGTCGTTGGGAAGCGCGGGCGACGCGGCCTTTGAGGTTCTGCGTGCACATCGTTTGGCGGAGGCCGACCCCGAGCGACCCCGAGCGGCCCCGAGCGACCCCGAGCGGCCCCGAGCGGCCCCGAGCGACCCCGAGCGGCCCCGAGCGACCCTGAGCATGCCTGGCACCCTGGCGCCCGTTTCGGCCACGGACCCGGGAACAATCGACGCGGGTGCGCCGTCTGGGCGATCGACGATGCTAGACTCGGCCAGCCTTCCCATCGCGCTCCGGAGGAGCCCTTCGATCGTGGGGGACCTTCGATTGACCGCGACTCCCGACGACGGACCCCAGCGGCGCGACCTGATTCTCGTCGATCGAGCGCGCGCGGGCGATCTGTCGGCCTTCAACGACCTCGTCAGTTGCTACCAGGACCAGCTGTTCGGTCTGGTCGCCCGGATGGTGCCCGACTACGATCAGGCGGCCGACGTCGTCCAGGAGGCGTTCTTTTCCGCCTACCGCAACCTCGACGCGTTCCGTGGCGGGAGCGTCAAGAGCTGGCTCAGCCGGATCGCGATCAACGCCGCGATGGATCTTCAGCGTGCCCGCAAGCGGCGTCCCGTCCAGCCCTATCCTGAACTCGAGGACGATTCGTGGCAGCCGCCGGCCGGCGAGGAAGCGGACCCCGAGCGCCAGGTCGTGACCGGGGAGCGCGTTCGGGTCCTCACGGCAGCTCTGGCTGGAATCGGTGACGATCAGCGCGCTGCGATCGTGCTGTTCGATATCGAAGGCTTCGATTACACCGAGATCGCCCAGATGACGGGGGTCAGCCTGGGCACCGTGAAGTCGCGCATCCATCGCGGTCGACTGGCTCTCCGGCGCCATCTCGAGGATCACATGGAACTGTTTCGTGGCTGAGCGCGTCCCATGACCATGCCTTCCTTCGTCCACACCCAGTCCGACCACGACGAGACGGCCATTGCGCGCCTGGCCGCCGATGACCTGTCCGAGCACGAGGCTGACGCCGCTCGCCTGCTGACCGCGACCTGCCCTGCCTGTGCCGAACTCCACGCCGATCTCCGATCGATCATGGCGGCCACCGCGGGCCTGCCGGCTCCACGCCGGACGCGCGACTTCCAGTTGACCCACGCCGACGCGGCACGTCTTCGCCGGACGAGCTGGCGGCGGCTCCTGGGTCGGTTCGGAGACCAGCGGCTGGCCTTTACCCGGCCGCTTGCAACGGGCCTCGTCACCCTCGGGATTGCCGGCCTCGTCTTTGCGGCTGCCCCGTTCATGCCTGGCTCCGCCAGCGCCGCGCCAACGAACGCCACCCCGGCCGGAGCGGTCGCAGGCAGCCTGCCGGGATCGAGCCCGGCCGACCTGAAGGCATACCTGGCGGCATCGCCAGCCGCATCGACCTCGATGGCGACCTCCGCACCGGCCGCGGCGTCGGCTGCCGCGTCCGCGGCGGCCACCTCGGTCGTGCCGCCGGCGGCCTCCCAAATCCCGGTCGCCGCCGAGTCGGCGATTCCGAGCGGCTCGCCCGAGGAGTTCGGGGCACATGCCCCCGCGACCGGATCACCGGCGCCGCCGGC
>JBBRIM010000281.1:0-3109 GCA_038221095.1 Candidatus Limnocylindrales bacterium | reverse complement strand
GTTCTTCTCCGACTACAGCCGCAACTGCATCTGGTTCATGCCGGCCGGCGGCAACGGCCTGCCCGACCCGACCAGGATCGAGAAGTTCGAGACAAACGCCACCGGTCCGGTCCAGCTCGTCGTCGGCCCTGACCACAACCTGTACTACAGCGGCTTCGCCGGTTCGATCCGGCGGATCATCTACTCGGCCACGAACCACACCCCAGTTGCGTCGTTCACCGCCAGCGCCACCTATGGGCCAACGCCCCTGACGGTCAACTTCGACGCTGGCGGCTCGACCGATGCCGACCCGGGCGACACGCTCAGCTACAGCTGGGACCTCAACGGCGACGGTACGTACGGGGACGCGACCGGCGTGACGGCAGCGAGTACCTACACGATCCGGCGCAAGGTCGTCGTCAGCGTCCAGGTGACCGACTCGCACGGCGCCTCCTCGATTTCGTCGATCACGATCTATGCCGGCGATACGCCACCCGTGGTCAGCCTGAGCTCACCGCTCGGCACGGACACCTGGAAGGTCGGCGACGTCATCAACATGACGGCCTCGGCGACCGATGCTGAGGATGGGACCCTGCCCGACTCGGCCTTCGTGTGGTCGATCCTGCTCCACCACTGCTACAGCCTGTCCAACTGCCACACCCACGGCCTGACCGGCTTCGTCGGACCGACCGGCCAGTTGGTCGCACCCGACCACGGCTACCCCTCCTACCTCGAGTTCGACCTGACCGTGACCGACAGCGACGGGATGGCCGTGACCCAGACGGTCACTTCGTATCCCCAGACGGTCAACCTGACCTTCCTTACGAGCCCGGCCGGCCTGCAGGTCTACGACGGCGACGAAGGTCCGAACCAGCCGACCCCGGTTACCCGGCCGGTGATCATCGGCTCGACCGTCTCGGTCAGCGGACCAACACCGCAGACATTCAATGGCTCGGGCTATGCGTTCGCGAGCTGGTCCGATGGGGGTGCCCAGAGCCACGACATCATCGCGCCCGCCACGGCCGCCACCTACACCGCGACCTATACCAACACCGGCAGCTCGGCCCTGGCATCCGATTCGTTCAGCCGGGCCGCTGCCACCGGTGGCTGGGGCAACGCCGACAGCGGCGGCGCGTGGGCGGTCAACCCGCCTGCCCAGTTCGCCCTGACCGGCACCGGCGGAACGATCTCGAGCCCGACCGCCGGCAAGTCCGGGTCGGCTCTCCTGAACGTGGCGGCCCGTGACCTCGACGTGACCTTCCAGGTTGCCTCCGACCGGATCCCGACCGGCAACGGCCAGTATCCGGCTGCCATCCTTCGTCACCAGGCCGGCGGCCAGGAATACTGGATCAAGTTGCACACCTCGGCGACCGGCGCCATCTTCCTCGGCGTCAGTTCCTGGAGTGGCGCGGCCGAGACCGCGATTGGTGCCGAGGTCCCGACCGGCCTGACCCAGGTGCTCGGCGTCCCGGTCAACGTGCGGGTTGAGGTCAATGGGATCAGTCCGACCACGATCACGGCCCGCGCCTGGCTGGGCGGCACGACCGAGCCGACGACCTGGAAGCTCAGCCGGACCGACTCGACTGCTGCCCTCCAGGCTGCCGGCAGCATCGGCCTGCGGGCGACCACATCCGGATCGACCACCAATAGCCCGACCCTGTTCACATTCGATGGCTACCTGGCCAACCCGCTTGGCGGCACACCGCCTCCGCCGCCGCCCTCGACGATCGCGACCGACACCTGGACGCGGACGGTGGCCAACGGCTGGGGCACGGCCACGACCGGCGGGGCGTGGACCCTGGTTGGTGCCGCGAGCGCGTTCGCTGCCGATGGCACCGGCGGGACGATCAAGCTGGCCACGGCCGGCTCGCCTCGCTCGGCCCTGCTGCCCGGGGCGTCGGCCCTGAACCTCGACGAGACCTTCACGATCGCATCCGACAAGGTCGTGGTCGGAACGGGCCAGTACGCCTATGCGGTCCTCCGTCACCAGGCCGGCAACGCCGAATACTGGGGCAAGGTCCACTTCACGGCCACTGGCGGAATCCTGCTGGCCGCCAGCGCCTACAGCGGGACGGCCGAAATCGTCCTTGGGCCGGAGGTGGCAAGCGGCCTGATCCGGGTCCCCGGGACCGCCGTCAATGTCCGCTTCCAGGTCATCGGGACCAGCCCAGCGACGGTCCGGGGCCGGGCCTGGGCCGCGGGCACCACCGAACCAACGACCTGGACCTTCAGCGCAACGGACTCGACCGCGGCGCTCCAGCAGACGGGCACGGTGGGCCTCCGGGCAACAACCTCCAGCACGAGCACCAATGTCCCGATCACCTTCCGCGTCGACAACCTGACCGTGCTCGACCTTGGTGCCGGAGCGACCCCCTCGACCAGCCTGGGTCGAGCCGCGTCCAGCGTGGTGCGCGTGCCCCGGCTGGTCGGCCCGGCCGCACCCGTCTCGCGCCGGAACATGCCAGTGCCTGCTGGCAACGGAACCGCGGTTTTCAGCCTGAATCGGAAATCTGGCCGGTAGGATTAGAGCTGGCTCGCGCCACGAGGGCGCGACATCCACGGGCCTTCGACGCCCCAACCCCTGACATGATCTTGGAGCCAACCAGCATGGAGATCGCGATCGTCGGAGCCGGCTATGTCGGCCTCGTGACTGCCGCCTGTCTCGCCAGCCTCGGTACGACCGTCCGGGTCCTGGAGGCCAACCCAGAACGAGTGGCCGCCCTTAACGCGGGCATCTCGCCGATCGCCGAGCGCGGCCTGGACGATCTCCTGGCCGAAGGCATGGCCGCCGGCCGCCTGTCGTTCAGCGCCGACCCGGCGACCCTCCACGGAGTCCGTCTCGTGATCGTGGCCGTCGGCACCCTCGACAGCGCCGGCGATTGGACCGACCGGCTGGTCCGGGAGGTCGTCCTGGCCATCGCTCGCGATCCGGCCGCGCCGCGCGCGATCGTCATCCGGAGCACCCTCCTGCCGGGAACGGCGTTCCGCCTGGCCGCCGAGGCCGCCTCCGTCGACCCAGCCATCGAGCTTGGCTTCAACCCGGAGTTCACCCGGGAGAGCTCCGCGGTCGACGACTTCCTCCACCCGGACCGGATCGTGATCGGCGTTGCCACGCCCGGTGCATCGGGAC
>JBBRIM010000280.1:0-3123 GCA_038221095.1 Candidatus Limnocylindrales bacterium | reverse complement strand
GCCGACCGTCTTCTTCGGTCCGCGCCGCTGGCGTGCATTCGTCTTCGTCCGCTGGCCGCGTGCCGGCAGGTTGCGCCGATGGCGACTCCCGCGGTACGAGCCGATCTCGATGAGACGCTTGATGTTCAGGGCGACTTCGCGACGCAGGTCTCCCTCGACCTTGTAGCGGCGGTCGATGATCTCGCGGAGCCGATTGACCTGCTCCTCGGTGAGGTCACGGACCCGGGTGTCCGGGTTGATGTTGGCCTGGGCGAGGATCTTCTGGCTGGTCGGCAGGCCGAGACCAAAGATATAGGTGAGGGCGATCTCCACCCGCTTCTCGCGCGGGATATCAACTCCGGCAATGCGTGCCATCGGTTACCCCTGCCGCTGCTTGTGCTTGGGATTGGTGCAGATGACCATCACGGTGCCGTGGCGACGAATCACTTTGCAGTTGTCGCAACGGGTCTTGACGGAGGCTCGAACTTTCAACGGTTCCTCGATCGAATTGAGCAGAACGCTACTTCAGGCGGTAGGTGATCCGACCGCGGGTGAGATCGTAGGGAGAGAGCTCCACCCTGACTCGATCACCTGGCAGGATCCGGATGAAATTCATCCGCAGCTTGCCGCTGATGTGGGCCAGGATCCGATGACCGTTCTCCAATTCGACGGCGAACATCGTGTTCGGGAGCGGCTCGATGACCGTTCCTTCGACTTCGATCGCGTCCTTCTTGGCCACGGGCTTTCGGTCTTCCCTTTCTCGCATGGGTTGTCGGCCAGCGTTGGCTGACACACGAACGCTCAGGATAGCAAACGTCCGCCCATCCGGCAACCACCGGCTGGTCAGATCGTGGTCAGGATCTCCGGTCCGTGCTGGGTGATGGCAATGCTGTGCTCGAAATGGGCGGCCAGCGACCCGTCCCGGGTGACGATCGTCCAGTCGTCCGGGAGCATCATCGCCTCGTGACTGCCGAGGGTGAACATCGGCTCGATCGCCAGGCACAGGCCCACTTCGAGCTTGCGCCCCGCCCGCCCGGTCCGGTAGTTGGGGACCTGGGGCTCTTCGTGCATTGCCCGGCCGATGCCGTGGCCGACGAACTGGCGGATGACCCCGTACCCCCTGGTCGCAGCGACGTCCTCGACTGCCGCCCCGATATCCTCGAGGTGGTTGCCCGGCTGGGCAGCGGCGATCCCGGCCATCATGGCCAGGCGAGTCGTATCGATCAGCTCCCGGATCGGCGCAGGCGGCTCGCCGATGAAGAAGGTGCGGGCCGCATCGCCATGCCAGCCATCGACGATCGCTCCGGCGTCGATCGAGACCAGCTGTCCCTCACGGATCAGCCGCTCGCCCGGGATTCCGTGGACGATCTCGGCGTCGATCGAGACGCAGATGCTAGCCGGGAAAGGCCGCTTGGGATTGGCTCCGCCATAGCCCTTGAACGACGGCTGGGCGCCGCTCCGCCTGATGTGGGCCTCGGCCAGGGCATCGAGATGAGCGGTGCTGACGCCCGGCCGAAGCTCGGACTCGACCAGGGCCAGGACTTCAGCCACAACCCGGCCGGCCCGCCGCATCGCCACGATCTCCGTCGTTGACTTCAGGGTAACCGGCATCAGCCGGCCCTTCCTGGAAGGTCGGCGGGGCGGGCTGCCATGGCGGTCCGGGCAGCGGCGAGGAGCGCCTCGGTGACCTCGCCGACGGGTCGAAGCCCATCGATCGGGCGCAACAGCCCACGCTCACGGTAGAAGCCAACCACCTCGTCAAGGGCGCTCAACTGGGCAGCCAGCCTGGCTGCGATCGTCTCGCTCCGGTCGTCGTCGCGCTGGATCAGCTCGGAACCGTCCAGGTCGCAGTGGCCGGGGACCCGGGGCGGGTGGGTGTTCTCGTTGTAGACGTGGCCGTTGGCCCGGCAGATCCAGCGCCCCGACAGGCGCCGGACGAGCTCGGCTTCGGGCACCTCGATCTCGAGGGCAACATCGACAACGCTGTCCCGGTCGGCAAGGGCCGCCGCCAGGATGCCGGCCTGGGCGAGGTTACGCGGGAATCCATCGAGGATCGCTCCTCCACCCGCGTCCGGTTGGGCCAGCCGGTCGAGGAGCATCTTGACCGTGATACTGTCCGGGACGAGTTGGCCCTGCTCCATGTAGCGGCGCGCCTCGAGGCCGACCGCCGAGCCTTCGTGGACTGCCGACCGGAACAGGTCTCCGGTGGCGACGTGCGGGAGCCCGAGTTGATCGGCGAGGATTGGTGCCTGGGTACCCTTGCCGGCGCCGGGGGCGCCGAGCAGGACCAGGAAAGTCACCGGATGAAGCCCTCGTAATTGCGCATCAGCAGCTGTGCCTCGATCTGTTTCATTGTCTCGACGACGACGCTGACCACGATCAGGAGGCTCGTGCCACCCAGGGTCAGACCACCCAGGCTCTTGAATACCACGGCCAGAATCGTGGGCGAGACCGCCACGACGGCGAGGAAGAACGCCCCGGCGATCGTGATCCGGTTGACGACTCGGCGGAGGTAGTCCTCGGTTGGCCGGCCCGGCCGGATTCCGGGGATGAATCCGCCGTTCTTGCGAAGTTGCTCGGCGGTCTCATTGGGTTTGAACGTGAACGCGGTGTAGAAGTAGGTGAAGCCAAAGGTCAGCACGAAGTACAGGCCGACATACAGGAAGGCCTGGGGATCCATCAGGCTGACGATGCCCCGCGAAACACTGGCGATGACGTCGACCTTGGAGGTCGTGAAGTAGGACGCGATCTGGGTCGGGAAGAGCAAAATGCTGACCGCGAAGATGATCGGGATCACGCCAGCCTGGTTGACCCGCAGGGGCAGGAACGTGGAGCCCCCCTGGTACATCCGCCGGCCGCGGACTCGACTGGCGTACTGAACCGGGATCCTGCGCTGGCCTTCCTGGATGTAGACGATCACGGCAACAGCCGCGAGGCCGACGACGACGAACGCGAGGAAGGCGGCCAGGTCTGGGTTGTTGATAAAGGCCTGCAGGGCGGATGGTGCGCGCCCGACGATCCCGGCGAAGATGATGAAGCTGATGCCGTTTCCGATCCCCTTCTCGGTGATAAGATCTCCCAGCCACATAAGCACGATCGAGCCGTCAGTCAGGTCGACCATCAGGGTCAATGTGCCGATATCGT
>JBBRIM010000279.1:0-3132 GCA_038221095.1 Candidatus Limnocylindrales bacterium | reverse complement strand
GACGTCGTCAACATGATGGACTCGGTCGTGCTGGCGGCGAAGCTGGGCGTGGACGACCAGACGAACCAGGGCTACTACCCAGCGTTCGCCAGCGCCGAGGGCGCGTCGATTCGAGCGGTTGCCCAGAACCTGCCGGCCGGTCCGAGCGACCAGCGGGCCGCACTTGCAGTCGAGGCGAGCAAGGTCGGTCTCGAGGACCTTGCCAACCAGGTCCAGAGGGCCGGCGAGGGCGGGCCTCCGCCCGATCGCCCGAAGTGCGGCGGCTTCGAGCTGACGGGGTCGATACCGGTCACGATGACTGGGAGCGGCGGAGTCTCAGTCACGGACCCGCTGATCGACATCGAGGCGCACACATGTGGGACCCTGACCGGGAGCCAGTGGACCGGATCGGCGGTCGTGCATTACCCGGATGGCACGTCCGAGACCTATGCTCTCGCCTTCGACGTGCCGAAAGGCGGCGGCGAGGTCCCGCTGATGCCCGATACCCGCGACGGCGACCACCTCGCTGGACAGATCACCGAGGGATCGCAGACCGCACAGTTGACCTACCGGGCACTCGGGCTCAACAACGAGATGGAGACTGCCACCGTAACCGGGTCGATCTCCAAGGCGCCCGCGGGTACCTGCCCGAAGTGAGGGGGCGCGGCAGAGGTAGTGCCTCATGCCGCAACGTCGGGGGAGCGATGGTGGACCTCGGCCTTGATCTGCCAGGGCTTGGCGGGGCGAGCGTTCCGGTTGTGCCAGCGCAGGTAGGCATGGCCGGCCGTGTCCTGCTCGGCATGGCTCCCGTGGTCGGTGCCGTTGAGCGCAAAGCGCCGGAGTGCCTGGAGCTGGCATTCGATGAGGTTGACCCAGCTCGCGTAGGGTGGGGCAGGAAGGCGAGCTCGATGTCGTGGCCCGCGATCCACTCGCAGAGATCCTTCTTATGATGGGGGCTGAAGTTGTCGAGCACGACGACGAGTAGAGTAGGTGCGACCCATCGCAGCATTCGACGAACCGCCCCAAGGGCCCGACGGACGCGCCCAGGCAGGCGAGCCCGGTTCGCTTTCGGCTGCGAGCGACCTGCCGGCGCTGGTGATCTTCGACTGCGACGGAGTGCTCGTCGATAGCGAGTCGCTCTCCTGCCGAGTGATGTCGGATGTCCTTCGCGGATTCGGCGTCCTTATGTCGCCTCACGAGTGCCGTACGTTCTTCACCGGTGTCGAGGTCGGGTTCGCACGGCCCTTCGTCGAGACCCGGACCGGACACCATCTCCATGGCGACTTCGAAGCCACATATCTCGCTCGACTCTTCGACGTATACGAACGTGAGCTCCGGCCCAATGAAGGGGTTCCTGAGCTCATCACCCTGCTTCGGTGCGCCGGGGTCGCATGTTGCGTGGCCTCGAATGGCACGAATGCCACCACGAGAGGCGCACTTGCAGCATCCGGACTGGCCCATTGCTTCGAAGGCCGCGTCTTCACCTCTGAGGACGTTGCCGGGGGCAAGCCAGCTCCTGACCTTTTCCTCCACGCCGCGTCGACCCTCGGTGCGCGACCTGAATGCTCTCTTGTCATTGAGGATTCGCCCGTCGGGATCGCGGGCGCCCGTGCCGCAAGGATGGCGGTGTGGGCATTGGCCGGAACGTACCCACCAGGCGAACTGGGGGAAGCTGACCGCGTCTTCGAGTCCGTGGACGCTATTTCCGCCGCGCTGGGCTTCCCCGATTTAGACACATCCTCAGGTAAGAGGCACATCCACAAGGGGAATCCTGGTTGACGATCCTCGTGAACCGCGAGCTCACCGACGAGATCGCTCCGGCCACGCGGTCGGACGCTCGACCGCCGCCTGGAGTGAGAAGCCATCCGTACGGAAGCTGGATTCTCGCGATCAGCGTGGCGCCGGACCTCGTCGTGGACGATGCACGTCAGGGACTCCTGATGGCTCCCGAGGTCTTCATCGAACGGTTGTCACCCTTCGTCGAGCCAGTTGAGAGGGCAAACGTCCTACTCGACGGTGGGAATCGGGAGCGGCGCGGCCGATCACCGCGCAGACGGCAGGTGACTTCGCGAGGACTGTGACGTCGTCGTCGCCAGTGAGGGAACGCCTCAGCCTGGCTCGAGGACCAGCCATCCAGCAGCCGTCCTGTCCCGCGTCGATCAGCTGCTCGGTGGTGCGACCCGACCGATGGGCATTTGATAGGCTGCTGTGGCGTGTCCGACACCTGTCGGGCGCGCCACAGGCCACGGGGCCCGAACGCTCTCGCGTCGCGTCGGCAGGCTCGCTGTTGGCGTCCCACCAGGCAATCGCGATCGAGGGTCAGGCACGTTGCCGTCCGCCCTCGACACGCTGAAGGGAACCGTCGGATGCAGAGACCGGACTTCGACCTCACAGGGCAGATTGCCCTGGTGACGGGTGCCAGCCGGGGAATCGGCCGCGATCTTGCCCGAACGCTCGCTGCGTCAGGCGCCAGCGTGCTCGCCAGCGTCCGCGACCCGGACACCGCGGATGTCGCCTGGGCGGCGCCGGGAGCTGGGACGGTGGTGCCGATTCGCCTCGATGTCACGGACGTCGCGGGTACGAAGGCGGCGATCGATGCCGCGGTCGCCACGCACGGCCGGATCGACATCCTGGTCAACAATGCCGGCCAGGGAGCGGAGCACGACGCGCTCGACGTCTCCGAGGCCGACTGGGACGAGATGATGGCCGTCAACCTCAAGGGCGTCTTCTTTACCAGCCAGGCCGTCGGCCGCCACATGGTCGAGCGCGGTTACGGACGCATCGTGAACATCAGCTCGCAGGCCGGCCTCGTCGGCATCCGGCGCTCCGCGGTCTACTCCGCGAGCAAGGGCGGAGTCAACCTGTTGACGAAGGTCCTCGCGCTCGAATGGGCGCCCAACGGCGTGACGGTCAACGCGATCGCGCCGACCTGGATCTACACGCCGGGCACGGCTGAGCGGCTCGATGATCCCGCGTTCCTCGCCGGCGTCCTTGCCCGGATCCCCATCGGACGGGTGGGCACAACTGCCGACGTGGGGGCCGCCGTCGTCTTCCTGTCCTCCCGTGCCGCAAGCCTCGTCACCGGTGCGGTCCTGTCGATCGACGGAGGCTGGACTGCGCAGTAATCGGGGCACGACCCAGGAGCGGCCCGCC
>JBBRIM010000278.1:0-3140 GCA_038221095.1 Candidatus Limnocylindrales bacterium | reverse complement strand
GAAGGTTGCGGGCGCGTGCCCGCGGCTTGCGCGGGCCAGCTCCCGGCAATGTGCTACCGTGTGCTACATGAGCGACCACAAGGACCAGCCCGTTCGGGTCGGCGTCCGGGAGCTGCGGCAGAACCTGTCGGTCTATCTCCGGCGCGTCGAAGCCGGGGAAACGCTGGATGTGACTGACCACGGCCGCCCGGTTGCGCGGTTGGGCCCGCGTCCCTTCGATGCCCTCTCGATCATCGATCGGCTGATCGCGGAGGGCCGGGCTACTCCGGCGACCGTCGATCACCGCACGATCGGGATGCCACCGAAGATCACCGGACGGCCCCTCTCGGAGATCCTCGAGGAAATGCGCGACGAGGATGATCGATGACCGGCTTGGCCTACGTCGACTCGTCCGCGTTGACGAAGCTGGTAGTCGCAGAAGCCGAATCTGCTGGCATGTTGCGCTGGTACGTCGAGTCGGAACGAGTGGCATGCAGCCGGCTGGGCGTGATCGAGACACGCCGCGCAGCGGCTCGACAAGGATCCGATCTGGCGCAGCTCGACCGAGTCCTGCGGTCCTTCACGGTGCTCGAGATCGACGATGTGGTGGCGACAGCGGCAGCGACGATCAAGCCGGCGTCCCTCCGAACTCTCGACGCGATCCACCTCGCGACGGCCGCCGGACTCGGCACGGAGATGGATGCGTTCGTGACCTACGACGATCGGCTTGCCGAGGCCGCGCGATCGCTCGGGCTGCCGGTCGTGTCGCCCGCCTAGCTGAGCGATCTCGATCCGCGCGCTGGCAACCCCACCGGCTGCCACGCCGCCGGATCCCACTCGGCATCCGGCTTTGCGAGCTCGGTCGCCAGCTCGTCGAGCCCGGTCTCGAGCCCGTCGATGACCTGGCGCTCGAGCTGGGGCATCGTCCGTAAGGCGACGCCGAGCATCATGTTCGCGGCGAAGCCATGCGGTTTGACCTCGAGCGCCATCGTCAGGGTGGTGCGGCCGTCCGCGGTCGGAGCCAGGTCGGCGACGCCCTCGCCCCGGATCCGGCCTTGGGCCGTCCGGATCTCGATCCGCGATGGGCTCCGATCGTGGATCTCGACGCCGAGTTCGCCGGTCAGCCCTAGGGCGGTCGCTGCCTGGGTGCCGGCCTCGATCGGCGGCAGCTCGTCGCGGAGGCGGGCCGCCAGCTGGAGCAGGCGATCGTGGACGACGTCAGGTCGCTGGTCGACGACGCGGCTGGATCGATGACCGAGTTCGGCCATCGTCAGTCGATCGTGAGCCGGCCGTCCGGGCCGATCGTGAACGACGGGTTGTCAGACACGTACGGGTGTTCCGAGCTTCTCGATGCGGATGGCGGTCGCCTTGAACTCGGCCGTGCCCGACTTCGGGTCGGTCGCGTCGATCGTGAGCAGGTTCGTCGCGACATCGTCCTGGAAGTGGAGGGTCATGAACGTGAGGCCCGGCCGCAGCGAGGGATCGATCCGGACCGGCACCTCGACCTGGCCGCGTCGCGAGATGACCCTGACCACCTCCCCCTCGGCGAGGCCGTAAGTCGCGGCGTCCTCGGGGCTCGTGTCGAGGCTCTCGCCGCGCCGGAGGGGCGAGGTGTAGCCCGCCGTCTGGACCCCGGTGTTGTACGAGTCCAGCCGCCGCCCGGTCGTCAGGCGGATCGGGAAGTCGGAGGTCAGCTTGTCCACGGGCGGGTCGTGGTCGACCGGGACGAACGGGACGCGGTTGCCCGGCACCGGGTCCTCCCAGAGCCGCGAGTGGAGGAAGAGCTCGCCCGGGTGCGTCTCGTCGTAGCACGGCCACTGGAGGCCACCCAGCTCCTCGAGGCGCTGATAGCTCATCCCGGCGTGGACGGGGGAGAGCCGCCGAACCTCGTTCCAGATGGTCTCGGCATCGGGCTCGCCCCAGTCGGCTCCCATCCGGTTGGCCAGCTCGAAGGTGATCGCCAGGTCGTCGCGGGCGCCGTCGGGCGCCTCGACCGCCTTGCGAACCCGCTGGACGCGCCGCTCCGAGTTGGTGACCGTCCCTTCCGACTCCGCCCAGGCCGCACTGGCCGGCAGGACGACGTCCGCCAGCTCGGCGGTCTTGGTCAGGAACAGGTCCTGGACCACGAGGAAGTCGAGGCTCCCGAGCAGGCGGATCGCGCGCTTCTGGTCGGCCTCCGACTGGACGGGGTTCTCGCCGATGCAGTAGACCGCGGTCAGCTCGCCACGCTCCATCGCGTCGAACATCCCCGACAGGTGCCAGCCGCGCTTGGGCGGGACGGCGACGCCCCATTCGGCATCGAACTTGGCCCGCAGCGCGTCGTTCTCGACGTGCTGGAAACCCGGCAGCCGGTCCGGCAGCGCGCCCATGTCACCGCCGCCCTGGACGTTGTTCTGGCCACGCAACGGGTTGACGCCGCTCCCATAGCGCCCGACGTGCCCGGTGAGCAAAACGAGGCTGATCAGGGCCAGCACGTTGTCGACCGCGTTGTGGTGCTCGGTGATGCCGAGCGTCCAGCAGATCATCGCCCGCGGCGCCTTGGCGAAGGCGTGGGCCAGCTCGCGGATCGCCTCGGCCGGGACGCCCGTCTCGCGCGCCGCGTAATCGAGGGTGTACGACTCGACCTTGGCCTTGTAGGCGTCGAAGTCGACGGTGGCGCGCTCGATGAACTCGCGGTTCTCGAGGCCGGCCGCGATGATCTCGCGGGCCATGGCGTTGGCCAGCGCGATGTCGCTGCCGACATCGATGCCGAGCCAGCCATCGGCCCACTCGGCGCTGCTGGTCCGGCGCGGATCGACCGCGTACAGGGTCGCCCCCGCCCGGACTCCCTTGAGTACGTGGTGGAAGAAGATCGGGTGCGTCTCGCGGGCGTTGCTGCCCCACAGGACGATCAGGTCCGTCTCCTCGACCTCACGGTATGAATTCGTGCCGCCCCCGGCACCGAACACTGTCGCCAGACCGGCGACGCTAGGGGCGTGTCACGTCCGATTGCAGCTGTCGATGTTGTTGCTGCCCAGGACCGTCCGGCTGAACTTCTGGGCCGCGAAGTTGACCTCGTTGGTCGCCTTCGAGCAGCTGAAGGTGCCGAATGTCGTAGGTCCGTGGGCCGCCTTCGCGGCCCTGAACCCGGCGACGGTCCGATCGAGTGCCTCGTCCAACGT
>JBBRIM010000277.1:0-3165 GCA_038221095.1 Candidatus Limnocylindrales bacterium | reverse complement strand
GGGTTCCTCGCGTGCCTCTTCCTCGCACCGGTGCCGTTCATCGCGGGTCCGCCGTTCAGTGCAGCAGCCGTCGGGCTGATCTTCGGGATCACGCTGTACGGCCTGGCGGCATTGGCGGTCCTGCTCGTTCTAGAGAGCTTGACCATTCTCCAGCGTCGGCAGAGCACCTGGGCGTTGGCGACCTTCGTCGGCAGCGCAGCTGCCATGATCGTGCCAGCCCACATCGTGATCGCCCTGCTGGCGCTCGTCGGCGTGCTGAGCGTCTGGACGATCAGCACCCTGCCGTCGCTGGTCGGTACGCACCGGATACGGCTTGTCTCGCCCGTTTGGCGACGGACCGTCATGGCGAGTGGCCTCGCTCTCCTCGCCACCGTCGCCTGGGGCTTGCTCACCGGGCATCGCGTTGGGGACAGCGGGCTCTCGTCGAGCGTGCCGCCATTCAGCACCTCGTGGCGCGACTCCGTGGCCATCATCTTCCTGGGCGCCGGAGCCTTTCTGGCGATCGCCTTCGCGTGGCCGCAGGCCCGCAGGAAATCACCGATCCAGGCGCGCATGTACGTCGGCACCGCCGCACTCCTGGTCGTCGGCACCGCCGCCTGGGGCGCCCGATTCGGTGATTTCAACATGTTTCACGTGTTCTTCGGTGCGATCGCCGTCTTCGCGACGCCGGTTGCTGCGGTGGCCGCCTGGTCGATCTGGCTGCGGCTACGCTCGGCCCAGCATGTGGGACTGGCGCTCGCGGTCCTCGTGCTATGCGGCTTGCAGATCGAGATCGGGATCGGCCTTGGAATGGTCCGATTGGCCAGCTTTGCGACGGGCCGCTACCCGCCGGTTCCACAAGCGATCCTGGCGGCGATCAGGGACCTCCCGCCAGACGCGAAACTCGCGTACGCGTGCCGGAGAACCGAGGAGCTCACCTTCTGGGATCCGGGACTCATCAGCCTCTACGCACACACCGGGCGGCGCGTCGTGCCGATGTGCTTTCAGGCAGAGTGGATCGGAGCGATGACCGGCACGCCGATATCGCCCGACATCCCCAACCCTCTATTCGAGCGGGCTCCGCAGCGCGCGCTGTATCCCGATTCCAATACGCAGCCGTCACCGAAGCGCGTGGCATCCTTCCTGACGGATAATGGAATCGACTACGTCTACGCAGATGATCTGCATCCCAACACCCTCGTACCCGACGCGATCCTAATCGCGAGAAGCGGCGACGCGACGCTGTTCGGCATTCGGTAAGGCCTTCCCCCTTGCTCACACCTCAATTTCGAAGCACCGAATGCGCCATTTGCGGGCCCGGTCCGGCATCGGCGGTACTCTATCCGGCGACGGTCGCGCCGTCGGACCTGACGCCGGGCGTCTTCTCGGCGCGACGGCTTCCCGACCGGGTCCATTACCAGATGGTCCGCTGCGTCGACTGCGGGTTGGTCCGCTCGGATCCGGTGATCGAGTCGGACAGGCTTCGACAGCTCTATGACGAGAGCACATTCGACTATGCGTCTGAGGTCGAAGACCTCCGCGCGACCTACGGCCGCTATCTGGACAAGCTGCGACGCCGCGGAGGCGAGCAGCACTCCATCCTCGAGGTCGGCTGTGGCAATGGCTTCTTCCTCGAGGAGGCACTGGAACACGGGTACAGCGAAGTCCGAGGGGTCGAGCCCAGCACCGCTGCGGTAGCGGCGGCCGACGAGAGCGTCCGGTCGACGATCGTCTGCGACGTGATGCGCCCCGGTCTCTTTCCGGACGCCACGTTCGACGCCGTGTGTATGTTCCAGACCTTCGACCATCTCCCAGATCCGGGAGCGGTCCTCGAGGCAGCGATGGGCGTCCTTCGGCCCGGGGGCCTGCTGCTATGCCTGAACCACGATGTCCAGGCGATGTCAGCGCGATTGCTCGGGGAGCGCAGTCCGATCATCGACGTCGAACACACGTACCTGTACAGCCCGAACACGATGGCCCGCCTCTTCTCGTTGCACGGGTACCGCATCGTCGAGCAGGGGCGCGTCTTCAACACCACCAGGGTCCCCTACTTGATCCATCTCCTCCCGCTCCGAGGCCGGGCGAAGCGGATGCTCGCGAGACTGGTCCGGGCAGCAAGGCTGGATCGCGCCAAACTTCGCCTGCCCCTCGGAAACCTCTACGTCATCGCGCAGAAGCCGGGGTGAGGACGACTCCGATCACCTCGGAATGGCGTATCTCGCCCGCATCTCCGGTCGGGCGTCGAACCACTCGGCCGTCCGGGTGAATCCATCCTGGAAGGTGAACGCGGGTCGCCACCCAGTTTCCTCCCGGAGCGACGAGCTATCGCTCCGCCAGATCGATGAATCCCACGGCCGGGGAGGCATCGAGCCCCAATCAGGCTCCGCCGGCAGGTTCAGGACGTCCCGAGCGACCTCGACCACGTCGCGGAGCGACACCTGGATCCCCGTGCCGACGTTGTAGATCGCGCCGGGCGAGTGGTTCGTCAGTTCGGCGCATCGCACAAACGCATCGACGACGTCGTCAACGAACACGAAGTCGTGCGCCGTGTCGGGGTGGACAAGCCTCGGAAGTCGACCGTTCCACGACTCGGCGATGATTGAGGGAATCAGCCTGGTCGGTTCCTCGAAGGGCCCGTAGACCGAGTAGAGCCGAAGGATGGCCAGGTTCGCGCCATACGAGGTCGCGAGTTGGCGGGACAGGATCGTCGCGGCGGCCTTGGTCGCGGCGTAGTAGCTGACCGGATCCAATCCGGCGGACTCCCGCGGCGGCTCGTTCTTCGTCCCGTATTCGGACGACGTTCCGGCGATGACGAAACTCTCAACGCCCTGCCGTAGCGCAGCCTGGACGAGTCCAGCCGTGCCGACGACGTTCGTCCGCAGCGATAGGTCGAAATCATTCTGGGTCGGATACGCCCCATAGGTCGCGAGGTGAAAGATCCACTCCGGGCGCAGATCGGTCAGCAGCGAGACCACCCCAGGCACATCGGCCAGATCGAGCTGATGCGGGACGTGATCCAGGGCGGTATCGCCGAGTCGCCAGTATTCGCGTCCCGGGGTGAGGACGAGGTGGACGTCATGGCCATCCGCGATCAATCGCCGCACGAGGTTGGCGCCCACGAACCCGGCTCCACCCGTCACCAGCACCCGGCGGCTTGTCAACCGGGATCATCCTCGTCTGTCCGGG
>JBBRIM010000276.1:0-3182 GCA_038221095.1 Candidatus Limnocylindrales bacterium | reverse complement strand
ACGTTGGCGATGGCCGCCGCCGCGATGACCGGGTTGCCCTCGAACGTGGTCGACTGGATCCCGCCGGGCAGCGAGGACATCAGCGCCGCACGGCCGACGATGGCCGAGATCGGCAGCCCCCCGCTCAGGCCCTTGGAGATGACCGCGATGTCCGGCACGACGCCGTCATGCTGGAACCCGAACCAGGTGCCGGTTCGACCGAACCCGCAGAAGATCTCGTCGGAGATCAGCAGCGCGCCGTGCCGGTCGCAGATCTCGCGCAGGCCGGTCAGGAAGCCGGGCGGCGGAACGACGATGCCGCCGACGCCCTGGATCGGTTCAACGAAGATCGCCGCCGTGGGCGACAGACCGGACGCAGGATCGGACAGTGCCGCATCCAGGTAGCTCAGGGTCAGGCGCAGAATCTCTTGTGCCTCGCCGGGCGGCAGCCCGAACGGATTGCGGAACGGATACGGGTAGGCGAAATGCGCCGTGCCGATCGTCTGCGGAAAGAATTGATCCCGGTACGAGCGGTGCGCCGTCAGCCCGAGCGCGCCCATCGGCCGCCCGTGATATGCCCCCCAGAACCCGATGACGTTCTGTCGCCCGGTGTGGATCTTGGCGACCTTCAGGGCGGCCTCGATGGCTTCGCCGCCGGTGATCGTGAGATGGACACGGCTGAGCTCGGGCGGCATGAGACCGACGATGGTCTCGATGAGGTGCGCCTTCTGTGGCGTGACGAACAGCGGTCCGACGTGCACGAGCCCGGACTGCAGCTGCTCGATCAGGGCCTTCGTGACCGCGGCATTGCCGTGGCCTGCGTTCGAGACCGCCGACCCGGAGATAAAGTCCAGGTATTCACGGCCCAGCGAATCCCACAACCGGGCGCCCTGCCCGCGAGCGAAGAAGGGGGGTTCGGGAAGGATCCCGCGATCCTTGGCCGCTGAGGACTCGTGAGTCCTCAGGATGTCCAGTTCGTCCACGTCGTACCCTCTCTTGTTCCGGAGAGTAGAATAACGATCTGTTGGCGGCAACGCAGGTGTGACGATACCAGCCAGCTTCGCTGAGGTCAACGGAGGGCGACAAGCATGCGCGTGGAATCCCCGGGCGAGCGACCCTCGGGCCGCTCAAGCGAAGTTGCGGAGCGTGCGCTCGACGTTCTCCTGGCCTTCCCGGATTCGCAGGACGGCGAGCTGGGCGTGACCCAGATCGCGGGCATGCTCGGTCTCGAGAAGAGCCGGGTCCATCGCTTCCTGACCGCCCTGGTCAACAAGGGCCTGGTCGTCCGCAATCCGAACAACCACCGCTACGCCCTTGGGCCGCGCACGCTCGCCCTAGCCCAGGCGGCGCTCCGCCAGATGGACGTGGTCGATGTCGCCCTGCCCTACCTGGAGCAGCTCCGCGACGCGTCCGGCGAGACAGCCGGGCTGGCCATGCGCGTGGGCAACTCACGCGTTCACCTGGTCCAGCGCGAGAGCCACAACGAGCTGCGCCACCGCTTCGATATCGGAGCCCCATTGCCGCTCATTGCCGGCTCATTCGGCAAGGTCCTGCTGGCCGCGTCCGACCTGCCCGGCGACGAGCTGCTGGTCGGCGAGCAGGGCGAAGCGCTGCGCAAGGAGCTTGACGAGGTTCGCCGATGCGGGTTCGCCGAAAGCTACGGTGAACGCGTCCCGGGGACGCACAGCCTGGCGGCGCCCGTCCGGCGTTCGGGGCACGCCGCCGTCGCCATCGGCGTGTCGGGGCCGGCCACCCGCTTCACCGAGGAACGCGGCAAGACCTTCATCCCGAAGCTGCTGACTGCGGCAGCCGCATTGTCCGAGGTTCTGACCGCCCATTGAGGCAGCACTCGGCGGGCGCGATCCCGCCGATGGCGGCGCTCACGCAGGCGGCGATCTCGTCGAACCGTCGGGGGAGGTGGGCGCCGCTAGCGGCCAGCAGGGTCCGTTTCTGGAGCGGCGAGCCGACCGTTCCCTCGATCAGGGCGCCGGCGTGGCCGAACGTCGTGCCGGTCGGCTGGGATTCGAGGAAGCTGCCCGGAACGAAGGCCACGAGGGGCTTCTTCACCTCGCCCAGGCTCCGCATGCGGGCGACCTCCTCCTCGTAGCCGGTCCCGGCCTCGCCGAAGATCACGACGACCTCTGTTTCGGGATCCGCCTCGGCCAGTTGCACCCCCGTCGGGAGCGGCGTGCCCACGAGGAGGTCGCCGCCGGTGCTGAGATAGACCGATTGGCCGATGCCCTGCCGTGACAATGACCAGCAGATCTCGCCGCCCATCCCGCCGCTGCGCGAGATCACAGCGACCCGGCCACGCCGGAACATGCGCTCGGGACGGTCGCCGCCGCTGGCCCCGACCTTGGCTCGACCAGGCAGCACTATTCCCTGCGAGTTCGGTCCGACGAGGCTGGCTCCGGAGCGGGCGGCGTGGGCGATCATGATCGAGACATCACGGTAGGGCACGCCCTCGGCCGGGAGGTGGACGAGCCGGATTCCGCCGTCGATCGCCTCGAGCACCCCGTCGAGGGCCCGGTCCCCGCGCAGGAAGACCGACGAGACGCTGGCTCCGGTGGCATCGACGGCTGCCCGCACGGTGTCGAAGACGGGAACGTCGGCCAGCCTGGCCCCACCCCTGCCGTCCGCGACCCCGGCCACCACGCGGGTGCCGTACGCGCGCATCAGGCCGGCGTGGAGCTGGGCCTGCCGGCTGCCGATGCCCTGGACGAGGACCCGATCGGTCGGATCGAGCAGCACTAGGCCGACCGGGTCATGGACTCGGCGACGACCCATTCGACTGCCTCCTCGAGGGTGGCGTCGTCGCCGAAATACTTCAGGCCGGGCAGCTCCGAGGCAATCTGCCGGGCCCCGGCTTCACCGAGGCCGGCGAGGCGAGCAGCGACCGGGATGCGCGCGAGATCGACGCCCTCGTCGCGGATCGCGTCGACCAGCAGGCGCATCCGCACGTCGACCGCGTTGAAGCCGGTCAGGTTGCTCCCGACGAGGAAGCCGCGCAGCTTGGGCGACCCGAGGATCAGGCGCAGGATCCGGTAGACAGTGTCGCCATCGCTGCCCGCGGTGACGTCGAGAAAGGTCATCGGCCGCGCGCCGAGCCGCTGCAGATGATCAAGGCAGACGTTGCTGCCGCCGGCAGTCGTGACCATCAGCGCGATGTCACCGTCGAATTCCATGAACCGGATTCCTTCCGG
>JBBRIM010000275.1:0-3186 GCA_038221095.1 Candidatus Limnocylindrales bacterium | reverse complement strand
ACCCTACCGCCCAACCTTCCACCCTTGCCTTCCTGCCGTGAAACCACCGAATTCGGCCGCCGGAGGGCAGGATTCGGTGGTCTGCCGGCAGCAAGCCGGGGAGGGGGGGAATGGGGTGGAAGTGGAGTGGGCTTAGAGGGGATGGAGGGGGAGGTTTCGCTTAGAGTGACGGCATGACGGTTCGTCGAGTGATGGGGATCGAGACGGAGTACGGGATTTCGGTGCCCGGCGACCCGACGGCGAACCCGATGCTGCTATCGGGGTATGTCGTCAACGCCTACGCGAACCTGCGTGGTTCACGTGCCGGCCGGGCCAGCTGGGACTACGAGGACGAGATGCCGCTGCGCGATGCCCGCGGGTTCGAGATCCCCCGGCACCTGGCGGATGCCAGCCAGCTGACCGACGACGAGGATCCCACGTTGGCCAATATCGTGCTTACCAACGGCGCCCGCCTGTATGTCGACCACGCCCATCCTGAGTACAGCTCACCTGAGGTGACCTCGCCACGCGCGGCGCTGTGCTGGGACCAGGCGGGGGAGCAGATCATGCTCGAGTCTGTCCGCCGACTGTCCGCGGTGCCGGGCACGGCTGGCGTCAACCTCTACAAGAACAACACCGATGGCAAGGGGGCGTCCTACGGCACCCACGAGAACTACCTGATGCGTCGTGAGACGCCGTTCTCGGAGATCACTCGCCACCTGATTCCGTTCTTCGTCGCCCGCCAGGTCATGTGTGGCGCAGGCCGGGTCGGGATCGGCCAGGACTCGACGAACACCGGGTTCCAGATAGCCCAGCGCTCGGACTTCTTCGAGGTTGAGGTGGGCCTGGAGACGACCCTCAAACGTCCTATCATCAACACCCGGGACGAGCCCCATGCCGTTGCCGCGCTGTACCGCCGGCTGCATGTGATCATCGGCGACGCGAACCAGTGCGACGTCGCCGGACTGCTGAAGATGGGCACCACCAGCCTGGTCCTGGCGATGATCGAGGACCAGGCCATCGATGAGGACCTCAGTGTCCGCAAACCTGTGGCGACCCTGCACTCCGTGTCGCACGACCCTGGCCTCAAGGCGCTCATCGAGCTGCGTGACGGCCGCAAGATGACTGCCGTCCAGCTCCTCTGGATCTACTACGAGAAGGCGGAGCGGTACCTGCAGGCACGCAGCCCCGGGGCGATCGACGAAGACACTGCCGAGGTGATGGCGCGCTGGACCTCGGTGCTCAGCAAGCTTGAGCGCGATCCCATGGAGTGCGTTCGCGAGATCGACTGGGTGGCCAAGCTCGCACTCCTGCAGGGGTATCGGGACCGGGACGGTCTCGAGTGGGCCGACCACCGGCTCAAGGCGATCGACATCCAGTGGTCCGATATCCGGCCCGAGAAGGGCCTGTTCCACCGTCTCGCCGGGCGCGGTCGCATCGAGGCGCTGACCGAGGATGCCGCTGTGAAGTCGGCTATCGCCAACCCGCCCGAGGACACCCGCGCCTACTTCCGTGGTCGCTGCCTGGAGAAGTACTCGACCGAGATTGCCGCTGCTTCCTGGGACTCGGTGATCTTTGACGTGCCGGGTCAGTCGGCCCTGCAGCGGGTGCCCATGCTCGAACCCCTGCGCGGTACCCGCGAGAGCGTCGGCGACCTGATCGACCGCAGCCCCGACGCTTCGACCCTTTTGCGGGAATTGGCTGCCGTCAACGGCTAGTGGCGGACTAGGCTGCGAAAGACGAAGGTTGTCCGGCGTCTGCCGGTCCCGATCAACCCCCGTGGAGGAACCGATGCCAAGCCAGGAGCACACCCGACCACAGCGTCGCGACGATCCCCCAGAAGAGGCGCCCGAGCCCACTGGTGCCACGCCGGAGGCAACGGCTCGCAAGGACGCGCTCGACGACGATATCGACAGTGTGCTGGATGAGATCGATGGCGTTCTCGAGTCCAATGCAGAGGAGTTCGTGCGTGGTTTCGTGCAGAAGGGCGGGCAGTGAGCCTCGGTTCTGGGGGCGGTAACGGACGGCTGCCCGCAGCGTTTATGACGACCGGCTCGTCGTCCTTTGCCGAGTTCATCGGTGTCCACTCTCCCGAGCTGTTGCCGTCGCGGCGCCCCCTGCCCGTCGGTGGCAGCTTCGAGCTGCCCCATGGCACGACGATCGTGTCGCTGACCTATGACCGAGGGATCATCATGGCGGGCGACCGGCGGGCCACCATGGGCAACCTCATCGCCAACCGTGACATGGACAAGGTGTTCGGCGCCGATACCTACTCAGCGGTCGGGATTGCCGGCACCGCTGGTATCGCCATCGAGATCGTGAAGCTGTTCCAGGTCGAGCTCGAGCACTACGAGAAGATCGAGGGCACCCAGCTCTCGCTCGAGGGCAAGGCGAACCGGCTCGCCACCATGATTCGCTCCAACCTCGCGATGGCGATGCAGGGCCTGGCCGTGGTCCCGATGTTCGCTGGTTTCGACCTCCCCACCCTGACGGGGCGGATCTTCTCCTACGACGTCTCCGGCGGGTGCTACGAGGAGCATGACCACCACAGCGTGGGTTCGGGCTCGCTGTTCGCCCGTGGTGCGATGAAGAAGCTCTGGCACCCGAGGATGAGCTCGGCCGCAGCGGTCAGAGTTGCCGTCGAGGCGCTTTATGACGCCGCCGACGACGACTCAGCCACGGGTGGTCCTGACCTCAGCAGGCGGATCTGGCCGACGTTGGCCATCGTCGACGCCGAGGGCCTGCGATTCCTGGACGACGACAGCCTGGCTGCCGTCGTCGAGCAGATCGTCGCCGACCGCCGCGGCAATCCCGGAGGTGCCCGAAGACCATGCCCTTCTACCTCTCGCCCGAGCAGCTCATGAAGGACCGGGCGGACTTCGCCCGCAAGGGCATCGCCCGAGGACGGTCTGTCGTGGTCCTGGGGTATGACCGCGGCATCGCGTTCGTGGCCGAGAACCCCTCCCGTGCGCTGCACAAGGTCTCCGAGATCTACGACCGGATCGCCTTCGCCGCGGCCGGCAAGTACAACGAGTTCGAGAACCTGCGGGTCGCCGGCGTTCGCTACGCCGATCTGCGCGGGTACTCCTACGACCGCAGTGACGTCACCGCGCGAGGTCTGGCCAATGCCTACGCTCAGACGTTGGGCACGGTCTTCACGCAGGAGTCCAAGCCCTACGAGGTCGAGATCGTCGTCGCCGAGGTCGG